>NZ_JBXAFX010000008.1:0-186107 GCF_058793515.1 Novosphingobium sp. GW835-FHT14H07 | reverse complement strand
TCGGCAACGTCTGGCACGACGATGACGCTCGGCGCCGACAGCCTGCAGGCAGGCACGCTCGATGCAGGCGGCGATCTCGGTATTTCGACTGCCGGTGGCGTCTCGCTGACCGACCTGCGGACGGGCGGTGCAGTTTCGATCGATGCGGCAGGCCTCGATGCGCTCAGCCTGACCGGCGATGGCAACCTGACTTTGACAATCGGTGACAGGGCAGAAATCGGTACTGTGTCGGTGTTCGGGACCTTCAACCTTACCGCCGCGTCATTACTGCTGGGCACGAGCAGGTCCGGTCTGGACAGCGTGCTCGCAATTTCGGGGAGCGCCCAGATCGGCAGCATCTCGGCGGGGCTGGCTGATACCGGTCAGAATCTCGTGCAGGTCGTGGTGCAGGCGCTGGGCAACTCCTACACTGGCGGACAACTGTTGCCGGTATTCGATGTCTTGCAGGGCCAGACCTTTACTGTCTCGTCATCGACAAACGACCTGTGGAGCGCCGGGCCGCTGCCGCGCTTCTCTGACGCGGATGGCTTGATCGCGTTCCGCCTGTCTACCGCCCAGGACGACTCGGGCATCCAGCCGGGAACGCAGATTGGCGCGCAGTTCGGCTCGTTGACGATCGGTAACTTTACGGCACCATTCGGTGCGCTGGTAGGCGAGGTTGCAGGACAGAGAGTTCTTGTCGGCGCGAACGGCACGATCACGGCACCGGCAACGGGAACCCTTTCGGTTGGCTACTGGGATTCGAATTCCGGCGACAATACCGGCAGCATATCCTTCAACTTCGGGCTGGGGGCAGGAAGCGGTGGCCCGGCGAGCAACCCGGCCAGCGTCACCGTGACGACCGGCTCAAATCTCACGATCGGCACCGCCAAGGCCACATCTGCCATCACTCTTGATGCTGGGGGCGCTCTTCAACTCGGCAGTGCCGATGCAGGAACGGCGATGTCGCTGGTCGGCAATACGATTGATGCTGGAACACTCACTGCGGGGAGCGACATCACGATCGCCAGCACGGGAGCAAGCCTGATTGATACAGCCACTGCGGGCGGGATGTTCACCGCTGCTACCGGTGCACTTGATTTCAATATGATCGATGCTGCGAGCGATGCGCAGATCCGATCGCTCGCCGGTACGCAAGGTGGTGATCTCATCGCAGGCGCGAACATCACCATCGACGACGATGGCGATGTCTCGATCAGTCGTGCCACCGCAGCGGATACAGTCGCCATCGCAACAGGAGGCGCGCTTTCCTACGGCAGCGTCGACGGAAGCAACGTGACCATCAATGCCGCATCGGCTCGTGGCGGCGCGATGACGGCGCGCACGGGTAAGCTCCGCATTGATGTCGTGGGCGATCTGACGACCGGCCAGCTCATCGCGGGTGGGTCGCTTGAGCTGACTGCCCGGGATGCAACGCTTGCGAGTGCGCAATCCGGCGCAGATTTCTCTGCAAGTGTCCGCTCGCTGAGTGCTCCGGTTCTCGGTGCTTCCGGCAGCTTCACCTTGGCAGGTTCGGGTAAGGTGGAGGTCGGCACGGCAACGGCGGGCACCGCTCTCGACGTGACAAGCCAGTCCTTGACCTTCACCCGGATGTCGAGCGGCGGTTCGTTGGGCGTCATCACCAGCGGGAACGTGGTTGGCGGTGATCTTGTCGCCACCGGGCAGATCCGGATTGCCACTGGAACCGGCAGCTTCACCTATGGCCGGATCGAGGGTGGGGGCATTGCGATCAGCGGCCGGACGGTTTCGGGAGGGGCTTTGTGGGCACGCACCCTTGATCTCGCCATCTCCGTGAGCGGCGATGCAAGTCTGGGCGCGATTGATGCCGCCGGAGACGTCGACGTCGTGGCCGGGAACCTCGGCTTCTCGTCGATCACTGCGGGCGGGGCATTCCGGTCCGCCAATACTGCAATGACCGGGACTTCCATCTCCGCAGGAGGTGACATCGATCTCACCACACAGGGCGATCTTGCAGTTTCGGCGTTGTCTGGTGCGTCCGCGCGGATTTCGTCTCGCGGGATCGTCAACATCTCGGGCCTGCAGTTGACGGGCGCGATCAGCGTCCAAGCCGATGCTGTTGGCCTTGATTCCTTGGGCAACCTGCAGATCATTCGCATCGTCGCCAATGACGGCAACGTCGTTGTCTCGGCGAATGGCTCTATCGGAGGTGGAACCGTCGCCGCGGCGGGCGATATCGATCTGCTTGCGAGAAACGGCAGCGTTATCGTCAGTCATCTGTCTGCAGGATACGACTTTGCCAATGGGGGAGGCCTGCGGCAGCTAGCACTGGTTACACCCGGTGTGAGGGGGCAAGGGGATATCGATATCGCGGCCAGCGGCGACATCGTGATCAACGACGTGGCAGATGCCGCAGAGATGCTTACTTTGAACGCGGGCAATACAATCCGTGTCAATGGACTTGCCACGGGTGCGAAGATGGACCTGACCTCGGCCGATCTTGCGATTGCGGCCAGCGGTCGACTTGGGGAGGCCACGCATACCAACGAGATAACCTTGCGCAACACCGGGCAGGGGCCACTGAAGCTTGGTGATAACATTGCCTCGGCAGCGAGCGGTTATGCCATCTCGCAGGCGGAATTTGCGAACATCCGCTCTGGAGGAGATCTGACCATCCGCGCCAACCAGGCGCTGCTGGTAGGCGATCTGGCAGTGGCCGCCCAAGCTGGCACAGTGCCGGGCCAGATCGGGGAAAATGGTACACTTTCGCTTGCTTCGGGCGGACTGGCGTCATTCCTCGGTGCATTGAGCATGAGCAATGCCAGCGGTAACAGACTGGCCGTGGACAGTCAGGCCGGAGTGTTCCTCGACGCCGCGACCGGCTCGATCCGCTTGCGTGAAAATGAAGATGCTGGGGGCACCCTGCGGATATCGGGGACTGGCATTGCCATGGTCACCCGCAGCGCGCTCGAGGACATAGCGCAACTGACGGACACGGCGCTCATCACGGATCGACTTGCCCTGAATGATGGGGTCACTGACGGTCGTACTTTGGTGGAAGCAGATGCGATACAGCTTCGTTCAGACCGCGAGGTTTACATCCAGAACACCTCGCTGGGCACCCGTCTCGATGATCGACGGGGCTTGGTTGCCAAGAGTCTGAGCATTGGCAGTCGTGACGGAGGCCAGCTCGATATCGCGATCAACGGCATCGTGAATGGCGAGGTCGGTGTCGATGCGATCGAGCAAATCGCGTTCGATGAAAGCTTCACCGAGCTTTCGTCGGTCAACGGCTGCGTTATCTTGAGTGCCAATACCTGCAACAAGTTGCCTTTCGAGATCATCGAACTGCGCGATCTCGTGGAGGAGGTGCTCAAGACCGATCCCGCCGAGAACGCGCTGCAGGTGGTCGACAGCTTCACCAAGACAACGCTCATCCAACTGAACCAGATCGCGCCAGCGGGCTTCGAACCGCTGATCGACGAGCCGGTGACGGGCACGGGCAATGACGATCTGCTTGGTGAGCCGCGCGAAACCGGCGAGTGACTTGACCTGAAGCGGGGGCGCGGGGCAATGGCTGCACCATGTCAGTCCACGGCCCCGCCCCCTTCGCGCCCTCCGCACCGCTCAAGCTGTTCAACAGCCTGACGCGACAGCTCGAGGAGTTCCAGCCCGTCCACGCAGGCGAGGCGCGCGTCTATTCCTGCGGCCCGACGGTCTACAATTATCCCCACATCGGCAACATGCGGGCCTATGTCTTCGCCGACATCCTTGGTCGCACACTGTCGTTCAAGGGGCTGAAGCTCACCCACGTCATCAACATCACCGACGTCGGCCATCTCACCGACGATGCCGATGATGGCGAGGACAAGATGGAGAAGATGGCGAAGGCGCAGGCCCAGTCCATCTGGGACATCGCGCAGCACTACACGCAAGCCTATTGGGAAGACGTCAAGGCGCTCAACATTCGCCAGCCGGCACGCTGGACCATCGCCACGGAATACGTGCCGCAGATGATCGCCTTTGCCGAGAAGATCGCGGCCCGGCACTGCTACGAACTCGACAGCGGCCTCTATTTCGATGTCTCGACCGTGGCCGATTATGGCCGCCTCGCTCGTGCGCAGACCGAGGACGGGGAGGGTCGCATCGAAGCAGTCGAAGGCAAGCGCAACGCCGCCGACTTCGCCATCTGGCGCAAGACACCGCCGGGTGAGAAGCGCCAGATGGAGTGGGATTCGCCATGGGGCAAGGGCGCTCCTGGCTGGCATCTCGAATGTTCGGTCATGTCCGGCGAAGTGCTCGGTTTCCCGTTCGACATCCACACCGGCGGCATCGACCACCGTGAGATCCACCATCCCAATGAGATCGCGCAAAACCAGGCGTTTTGCTGCACGAATGGGCTGGACCTCCCCGCAAATTCCGGCGCTCGGGTCTGGATGCACAACAACTTCCTGGTCGAACGGTCAGGCAAGATGAGCAAGTCGAGCGGTGAATTCCTGCGGCTGCAGCTCCTGATCGACAAGGGTTACTCGCCGCTGGCCTATCGCCTGATGTGCCTGCAGGCACATTATCGCAGCGAACTCGAGTTCTCGTGGGACGGGCTCTCGGCCGCACTCACGCGCCTCAAGCGCATGCTGATCGCGGTGGGTCAGCTCAAGGAGCGGGCGGGCGAAACGGAGGCCCAGCCCGGTCCACGATTCACATCGTTCCTCGAACGTTTCGATGCAGCGGTGTCGGATGATCTCAACACTCCGGTCGCGCTCACCGTCTTCGAGGAAGTGCTCGCGCTGAAAAAGGTCGATGCGTCGGAAAAGCTTGCGGCGCTGGCAGCAATGGATGCGGTCCTTGGCATCGGTTTGCTCACGCTTGATCGAAAGGCGCTCCGCCTCAGGCCCAAGGGCGTCGAGATCGAAGAGGCTCAAATTGAAGCTGCTCTCGAAGCCCGCAGGGACGCGCGTGCGGACAAGGACTTCGCCCGTTCCGACGCTCTGCGCGACGAACTGGCCGCCAAGGGTGTGGAGGTGATGGACGGCGACCCGCTCGGCTGGGAATGGAAGCTCGTCTGAACGGGTTTCAATCCGCAATCGATAGGGTAAGTCTCTCGCAAATGTTATTGGGAGAGAGCTCAGCATGACCGTCCTCGTGATGAATGCCGTGGCCGCGCCGCTGATCGAGCCGCACCTGCCAAGGTGGGTGGAGCCGCGGTATTTTCGCAGCGCCGAGGAACTGTTCGAACTGGCACCGGAGGCGGAGATCGGCTGGTTTGACCTCTACCAGCCCGGCGGCATGGACAAGGCAATCCGGCTGGCGACAGGGCTAAAGTGGCTGAACTCGGTCTATGCCGGAGTCGATTTCTTCCCGCTCGATGTGCTTCGGGAGCGGGGCGTGATCCTTACCAACGGCACCGGCATCAACGCTATCACCATCGCCGAATATGTAGTCATGGGCATGCTGACCGTGGCCAAGGGCTATCGCGAGGTAGTGCGCTCGCAAGACCGACACGAATGGCTGCTCGACAGTCCAGGCAAGGTCGAACTGGCCGGCAGCCGCGCGCTGATTCTCGGCTATGGCGCTATCGGCCAGAGGGTCGATCGCATGCTGCAGGGTTTCAATGTCGATGTGGTCAAGGTGCGACGGTCGCAGGGGGAGGGCACGCTCGGTCTGGACGAGTGGCGTGGTCAGCTAGGTACCTTCGACTGGGTGATACTTGCCGTCCCCGCTACGCCCGAAACCGAAGGCATGATCGGCAAAGCCGAGATTGCAGGGATGAAACCCGGCTCCACGCTGGTCAATGTCGCAAGAGGCAGTGTCGTCGATCAGGAAGCGTTGATCGCGGGCCTGAAGGCAGGCCGCCCGGGTCACGCTTTCCTTGATGTCGTCAGCCCCGAACCCCTCCCGGCAGATCACCCGCTGTGGGACGTGCCCAATGCTCACATCACCAGCCATCTCTCCGGCCGTGCCCAGACTCGCATGTTCGAGCGTTCGGTCACGCGCTTTCTCGAAAACCTCGCCCGCTTCCGCTTGGGCGAGCCGCTCCAGCCGCAGGTGGATCTTTCGCTCGGCTATTGACGGCGGGGCGTGACAGCAGCGCGCACCTTTGATAGCCATGCGGGCAAGGGCAGGCGCGGGGGCCATAACGACACGCGCCGGGAACTTGCCCTGCGGTCGCATCCAAGTTGGGGAGGGTAACGCAGCCTTGGCCGCGCGTTCCCGTTGATGGAGCGACCAAAAATGGCCGAAGGCAAGAAGGCGTCAGACCTGTTCATCGAGTGCCTTGAGGAAGAAGGCTGCGAATACATTTTCGGCGTTCCGGGCGAAGAGAACCTCGATTTCCTCGATTCGCTGTCCCGTTCGAAAAAGATCAAGCTGATCCTCACGCGCCATGAACAGGGTGCCGGATTCATGGCAGCCACTTACGGTCGCCACACCGGCAAGACCGGCGTCTGCATTGCCACCCTCGGGCCCGGCGCGACCAATTTCGTGACCGCCGCCGCCTACGCCACGCTCGGCGGCATGCCGATGTTGATGATCACTGGTCAGAAGCCGATCAAGAAGTCCAAGCAGGGCCGCTTCCAGATTCTCGATGTCGTCTCGATGATGGGGCCGATTACCAAATTCACCCATCAGATGGCCTCGTCCGACAATATCCCCAGCCGCGTGCGCGAAGCCTATCGCCTCGCCGAGGAAGAAAAGCCCGGCGCAACGCATATCGAACTGCCCGAGGATATCGCTGACGAACACACCGACTCCGTCCCCCTCAAGCGCAGTCTCGTGCGCCGCCCCAACGCCGATGCCAAGTCAATCGCGCAGGCCGTTCACGCCTTGCAGAACGCCAAGGCTCCGGTCCTCGTCATCGGGGCGGGCGCAAATCGCAAGATGACCGGCAAGATGCTGCGCGAGTTTGTCGAGAAGACGGGCATACCGTTTCTAACCACCCAGCTCGGCAAGGGCGTGATCGACGAGCGCCATCCCAAGTTCCTAGGTTGCGCCGCGCTTTCGGCCGGTGATTTCGTCCACCGTGCCGTCGAGGACGCCGACCTCATCATCAACGTCGGCCATGACGTCATCGAAAAGCCGCCGTTCTTCATGCGTGAGGGCGGTACGCCGGTCATCCACGTCTCGACCAAGACGGCTGAAGTCGACCCTGTCTATTTCCCCGCCATCGAGGTGATCGGCGATATCGCCAACGCGGTCTGGCAGATGAAGGAAGCGGTCGAGCCAAACCCGGCCTGGAACTTCGATCATATGCTGGCCTATCGCGCTGCCGAGGTCGCGCACACCGCACCGCTCGCCGCCGACACTCGTTTCCCGATCTTCCCGCCGCACCTCGTGCAGCAGATCCGCGATGCCCTGCCTGAGGACGCGATCATCTGCCTCGACAACGGCGTCTACAAGATCTGGTTCGCGCGTGGGTACACCGCCTACCACCCAAACACCGTGCTGCTCGATAACGCGCTGGCGACAATGGGCGCTGGCCTGCCTTCTGCGATGATGAGCGCGATGCTTTACCCTGAGCGCAAGGTCATGGCGATCTGCGGCGATGGCGGCTTCATGATGAACAGCCAGGAGATGGAAACCGCGGTCCGCCTTGGTCTCAACCTCACCGTGCTGATCCTGAATGACAGCGCCTATGGCATGATTCGCTGGAAGCAGGCCAACATGGGCTTCGAGGACTTTGGCCTGACCTACGGCAACCCCGATTTCGTGAAGTATGCCGAAAGCTACGGCGCGCACGGGCATCGCGTCACAAGTTCCGAGCACCTCAAGGAACTGCTCGCCCATTGCCGCGATACGCCGGGCGTCCACCTGATCGATTGTCCGGTCGACTATTCGGAGAACGACCAGATTCTCAACAAGGATATCAAGGAACTGTCCAAGGCACTCTAGGGTTCAGACCATCTCGATGTCGTCGCCCCGGGCACGTCCCGGGGGGCTTCCAGCCGACCGTACCCTACGAACTACGATGCCCCGGTCGATTGGGGTGACGTTGGAGAATCAGAACCGTGACCCAGCTCAAGGACGTCTATCCGCTCTATCTCAACAACAAGGCCGTGCAGCCGAACACCGGCCTTGCGGTGACGGACAAGTTCACGGGCGAGATCGCGTTCCGCACCGCGCTCGCCACGCCAGACGTGATCGACGAGGCCATCGCCGGTGCCGTCCGCGCCGCCGAGCCCATGGCAAAGCTTGCATCCTACGAGAAGCGCGACGTGCTCGACTATTGCGTCCGCCGCTTTGCCGAGCGCAAGGACGAGCTGGCCTATGCCCTTTGCGTCGAAGCCGGAAAGCCCATTGCCGATTCCGAAGGCGAGGTGGGTCGCCTGATCGACACCTTCCGCATCGCCGCCGAAGAAGCCACGCGCAACTACGGCGAAGTCCAGCCGCTCGATATCAGCCCCCGCGCCAAGGGCTACATGGGCATGTGGAAGCGCGTGCCGATCGGTCCGTGCAGCTTCATCTCGCCGTTCAACTTCCCGCTGAACCTTGCCGCGCACAAGATCGCGCCCGCCATCGCCATGGGTTGCCCCTTCGTGATGAAGCCCGCTTCGCTCACCCCGCTGGGCGCGATCATCATGGGCGAAGTGCTGGCGGAATGCGATATCCTGCCGGAAGGCGCATTCTCGATCCTGCCTGCCAGCCGCGATGGCGCCGACCTGTTCACGACTGATGACCGGCTCAAGCTCCTTTCGTTCACCGGCTCGCCGGGCGTCGGCTGGGACCTCAAGGCCAAGGCGGGCAAGAAGAAGGTCGTCCTCGAACTCGGCGGCAATGCAGCCGTTGTCGTCGACAAGGACGCCGATCTGGAACATGCGCTCGCCCGCATCATCTTTGGTGGGTATTATCAGTCCGGTCAGTCGTGCATCCACGTCCAGCGCGTGATCATCCATGCCGACATCTACGACCAGTTCCGCGACATGCTCGCCGCCAAGGTCAAGACGCTGAAGTCCGGTGACCCCAAGAACCGCGATACCTTCATCGGCCCGATGATCTCGGCCAAGGAGGCCCAGCGCCTCAAGACCTGGATCGATGCCGCAGTGGCCGGGGGAGCCACGCTGCTCGCCGGCGGCGGCTGCGATGGCAACATGCTCGAAGCCACCCTGCTCGAAGGCTGCAGGCGTAATATGGACGTCTATACCGAAGAGGCCTTCGGTCCCGTCGTCATCCTGTCCAGGTTCACGGATTGGGATGCCGCGCTCGAAGAAGTGAACGACAGCAAGTTCGGGCTCCAGGCGGGCCTGTTTACGGCCGACATCCACAAGGTGATGGACGCCTGGGACAAGCTAGACGTCGGTGGTATCGTCGTAAACGACGTGTCCTCCTACCGCGTCGACAACATGCCCTACGGTGGGGTCAAGGATTCGGGCCTCGGCCGCGAAGGGATCCGCTTCGCCATGGAAGACATGTCCGAGATCAGGAACATGGTCATCCGCCGGAAGTGATTTCCGACAAAGAAAGGTGCCTGTCTTTCCGATATGTTTCCAAAGATGCCGATTAGCCACTTGAACCAAGGGGTAAGAGTGTCCTAACCTGAAGATCAACGGGGTCGCATTGCAGCACTTCCGGCAGGAGCTATCGCACAAGGCAAAAGCCGCGCGATATGCAGGGCCGGTGGGGACGAGGGGCAATGCTGGGTACTATCTTGCGAATCAGGCAGCTCGCGGCAACTTGCCGGGCCCTACCGCGCTCCGCCGCCATGGCGATGGCGTTCTGCCTTGTCATGGCCGGAGCCGCCCTCGGTGCATCCTCGCTGGTGTCGCCTTCGCTGCAGGCCCAGGGGACTGCGCCGGCGGTCCTGCGCGGCCACGTCGGTGTCGCGTCATGCGCGGGCTCCACTTGTCACGGCCGTAGCGTCGCCGATGGTGCCGTCGTCCGGCAGGATGAACTCATGCGCTGGCAGGAAGATTCCTCGCCTTCGGGTGCGCACAGCCGCGCCTGGCGCGTGATCCAGGAGCCGCGTGGGCAGGCCATCGTCAGGCGGATGGGGCTCGATGCTGCTGGCATTCAGCGTGAATGTGCGGGTTGCCACGCCTCGCCGGGATCTGCGCGTCCTTCCGATGGCGTTGATTGCGAAGCGTGCCACGGTGCCTCTGGCGGCTGGGTCTCTTCCCACTACACCGTCGGCGCCAGCCACGCCCGCAATGTCGCCCAGGGCATGACCGACCTGACCCGCCCGCAGGTCAAGGCGCAGGTCTGCCTTGATTGTCATTTCTCCGGCGATGCCAAGGGCCAGTTCATCGCCCACCGCATCATGGCCGCAGGTCACCCGCGCATTTCGTTCGAGCTGGACCTGTTCACCACGCTCCAGCAGCACCACGACGAGGACGCCGACTACGTTCAGCGCAAGGGCGGCAAGACCAACTCGATGCGCATGTGGGCCGTGGGGCAAGCCGAGGCCGTGAAGCGCAGCCTTGAGCTGTTCAGCCAGCCGGCGCGGGCCATGGATGGCATCTTCCCCGAGTTCACGTTCTACGATTGCCACTCATGCCACCGCCGCATTTATGACGGTGAGGATGGAAACGTCACGGCAATCCGCAATCCCGGCCGCCCCGTCGATCTTGGCACGCCTCCCTATAACGACGAGAACATGATCATGCTTCTGGCGGCTGCGCGTGTCATCGCGCCGGATGCGGCTGCCACGTTCGACGCGCGGGCCAAGGCGTTCCACCGGGCGATGCTGGCGAACCGGGCAGAGACCGTCGCCGCGGCCCAGGCACTGCGCCAGTCTGCCGATGCGCTGTCTGCGCGCTTCGCCTCTGCCAGCTTCACGCGGGAGCAGACCTTCGCGATCATGGACTCGATTGCCAGCGACGCGATTGGCGAACGCTTCACTGATTACGAGGGGGCCGTGCAGTCGGTCATGGCTGTCGATACGCTGCTCAATGGTCTCGTCAATCAAGGCATGGTCTCGCCAGGTTCCGCCAGCGGTCTGCGCGTCCAGATCAACCAAGCCTATGCCGCCGTTCGTGATCCGAACGGTTTCCAGCCTCTCTCATTCCGCCGCGCCCTCGGCAGCGCGGTACGATCCATCCGGAGCCTTCGCTGATGCGCATGCCGTTGGCTCTCCGGCAGACCACCGCCGTCGCACTCGCGCTCTCTCTCACTTTGTCTGGGTGCGGCGGTGGTGACTCTGGCTCGGGCGGGACATTCACGCCGACACCTACCCCGACATCGTCTTCGCGTTTTTTCGCTGATCCAGCGCAGGAAGCCCTGACTGTCGCGGAAGTCCAGCAAATAATTGCGCAGGCAGTGGGCGAGGCCAAGGCCCTCAACTACCCGGCGATCATCGCAGTGGTCGATCGTGTCGGCAACGTGCTTGCCGTTTTCCGCATGAACGGTGCTGCAACCCGGATGATCATCAGCCCGCGCACCGCCACGGGCGAGATATCGCCGCGTGAAGTCGATGCGCAGGGGCTCGAAGTCGAAGCGACGATGGGAGCCATTTCGAAGGCTGTCACCGCCGCCTACCTTTCGTCGAGCGGGAATGCCTTTTCCACCCGCACGGCCAGCATGATCGTGCAGGAGCATTTCCCGCCGGCGCCGAATACGCCCGGCCTGGAATCCGGCCCGCTCTTCGGCGTGCAGTTCAGTCAATTGCCGTGCTCGGACCTTTCCGCCCGATTTGCCGCGGGCAATGCCGGAAGCGCCGCCTTTATCGGTCCAAAGCGCGCTCCGTTGGGGCTGGCTGCCGATCCAGGCGGACTCCCGCTTTACAAGAACGGGGTCGTGGTTGGCGGCATCGGCATCATGGCCGACGGCGATTATGCCTACGATCCCGATGTGACCGACGTCGACGGCGATCCGGAAGAATTCATGGCGCTCGCCGGCATCCAGGGCTTCGCACCGCCGGCAGAGATTCGCGCCGATCGCATTCCGGTCGATGGTTCCACGCTGCGCTTTGCCGATGCGCGGGTCGAAGGCCTTCATCCGCTTCAGACCAGTTTTTCCGCAATTAACAACACGGCAGGCACCCTCATTCCCGTGCGTGGCTATTATGATGGCACCGCGGTTCTTGCTGGAACGCCCTATGGAACAGAAGCCAGCGGCATTCGGCGTGCGACCCCGAGCGAGTTCTCGCTGGCCGACGCCTACGTCCTGAGCAACGGGTCTGGCGCAAACCGCTATCCCATCAAGGGCGGGACCGATTCCGCTGCCGTCGGCACGGCTTTGACCGCTGCAGAGGTGCGTGCCGTTCTCGAAGAGGCCTTCACGATCATGACGCGCGCCCGCGCGCAGATCCGCCGCCCCCTCGATAGCCGCGCACAGGTTTCGATTTCCGTTGTCGACACCTACGGCGAGGTGCTCGGCCTTGTTCGCGGGCCTGACGCGCCCATCTTCGGGATCGACGTTTCGCTCCAGAAGGCGCGCACCGCTGCATTCTTTTCCAATCCGGTCGCAGCCGAGCAGCTTCTCGCCAATACCGATGCGGAAATCCCCGCATTCGTGCAGCGTACCCGCGATTTCCTCGGCGATCAGACGGCTCTCACTGGCAAGATCGCTTTCGCTGACCGATCGGGCGGTAACCTGTCGCGGCCCTTTTTCCCTGACGGAGAAGTTGGCCGTCCCCATGGACCGCTTTCTCGCCCGATCACGGATTTCAGCCCCTTGGCCACTGGCCTCCAGATCGCTCTGGTCAAGGCCAACTTGTTGCAGCACGCGGTTTTCGTCGAAGGCTCTCTCAACGCGCGTGACGTGGTTCAGCGCTGCACGGCGGTCCCGGACACCCCTACCGGCAAGAAGCGCCTTGCCAACGGCATCCAGATTTTTCCGGGTTCGGTTCCGATCTACCGCAACGGCAAGCTGGTCGGTGCCATCGGCATTTCCGGTGACGGTATCGATCAGGACGACATGATCGCTTTCCTGGGAACGCACAATGGCGGTGCCAAGGTGGGCACCATCGGCAACGCGCCCAAGGAAATTCGGGCCGATACCATCGTCGTCCCGGTCGGCCAGGGCGTTCGCCTGCGCTATGTGAACTGTCCTTTCGCTCCGTTCCTCGATACCACTGACCAGAACGTCTGCGAGGGCAAGTGATGCAGCAGGTCGCTCTCCTTCTCGGACCGGTTCTCGGCATTACCACGCCGGCCTCCCAGCCCGTCACCCTGCCGTTCCACGTTTTGGCAGCCGTAGACGCGGCTTCTCCCGGTGCGGGGGATCCGCAGGAGGCGGCGAACCCGCAGAGCGATGCCGCGGCCGGGCAGGAAGCTGCTGCGCTCCCGGGTGGTGAAACCGATGCCGATGGTGCGCTGATCGATGGGCGTCGCCGCCCCGGCTTCAACAAGCAGCTTCCCGAGAAGGTCGAGCAGGACAATCCCGGTGCGGTCAATGCTCCGCCGCCGGAAGCCTTCTACGACAAGTACGATGGCGAGGGGCCCGTGGGCGATCTCGGCCTTGATGTGGCCCTGCCTGACCGCTGGCGTATCATGTCTTCGCTCTGTCCACAGACGGACAAGGCGACCGGCAAGAAAGACAGCTCGCTCTACACGCTATTCCCGAAGCTCGAATACGTCTGTCATTCGCAGCTCGATCCGTTTCACCATAATCTGCTCAAAGGCGATCGTCCCCTGGCGCGGGGCAAGCGTCCCGGTTTCCTGAAAGGGGATGACTGGTATCTGCTGGCCGGCGCGGTTTCCGATACCGTGGTCGAGCCGCGCAGTTTCCCGATCCCGGTCGGCAACCAGACCACGACCAATCCCAACGCGATTGACGTCTTCGGTCGTAGCCACAGCCTGGTGCTGTCGCAGACCTTCATCGCCAGCCTCTCGCTGCTCAAGGGCATGACGGCCTACAAGCCGCCCGTGGTCGAGTATCGCATTGCGGTGGCTGGCAACATCAACCACGTCGAGGTGCCGGAACGGCGCGTCCTGTTCGTCGAACCTTCAAAGGGAACCAAGCGTACCGATGGCTTCATCGGACTGCAGGAAGCCTTCATCGATTATCACATCGGCCGGTTCGATACGAAGCGCTACGATTTCATATCCTTGCGTGCAGGCATCCAGCCGATGCAGTCGGACTTTCGCGGGTTCCTCTTCAACGACAATCAGTTGGGCGTGCGCCTCTTCGGCAACCGCGACAACAACCGCGTGCAGTTCAACCTCGCCGCGTTCTGGCGGCTGGAGAAGGAAACCAATTCCGGGCTGAACGACGTCAGCCGGGCGCCGCGCAACGATTGGGTGTTCATGGCGAACCTCTATCGCCAGGACTTTCCCGTTGTCGGCCTGACCAGCCAGGTCTCCGTCACCTACAACATGAACCGTGAGCGCAACGACATCACGGTCGATACCAATGGCTTCCCGGTTCGCCCGGCGCTGATTGGTGATCTGCGCGGTCGCGAGTACGACGTGGTCTATCTCGGCTATGCTGCAGACGGCCATATCGGACGCCTCAACCTCACGGCGCAGGCCTACGCTGCACTGGGCGAGGACCGGAACAATTTCCTCACCAGCCGCGCGGCCGAGATCAAGGCGTTCATGGCCGCTGCCGAAGTCAGCTATGATTTCGACTGGACCCGCGTCCGCCTTTCCGGCCTCTGGGCAAGTGGCGACAGTGATCCTTATGACAAGACCGAAGGCGGTTTCGACGCCATCTTCGAAAATCCCCAGTTCGCAGGCGCGGACACCAGCTACTGGATTCGCCAGACAATCCCGTTCGCCGGCGGTGGCCGCAACATCTCGGTCAATGGTCGCAACGGCATCCTGAACTCGCTTCGCTCATCCAAGGAGCAGGGGCAGTCCAACTTCACGAACCCGGGCACGATGCTGCTTGGTCTGGGTACGGATTTCGACCTCACTCCAACTGTGCGGGTCTCGACCAACCTCAACCATCTCTGGTTCGAGAACACCAAGATCCTGCAGGTGCTGCGCAACGAAGGTTCGATTCCGCGCGACATTGGCTGGGATGCTTCCGTCTCGGCAATCTGGCGGCCCAACGCCTCGCAGAACCTCGTCTTCCGCCTTTCGGGCGCCGTGCTTGATCCTGGGGCGGGCTTTGATGATCTGTTCGCCCAGATGGGCAAGGCAAGCCGCTTCTATTCCGTCCTCGCCAACGCGACCCTGGCCTTCTGATGACCCAGCCCATGACCGACACGCGCAGCTTCCGCAAACTCTCGCTGGCATGGCTGATAGCGGCGCTCGCCGCCCTGCTGATCCCGAGCGCTCTTTACGCTTCGGGTGAAGAGAAAGCCCAGAAGGTTACGCATACTCGCGCACCCGCCGCGCCGCGCGGCCAGCCCGGTGATACGGTCGAGGAGCAGTGGGCCTACGTCGACAAGCAGAACGCAGGCTGCGTCAGCTGCCATACCAAGAGCGACCATCGCACCATGCACGCCAGCCCAGCTGTGGTGCTGTCCTGTGCCGATTGCCATGGCGGCAACACCAAGGTCATGGCTGACCGGTCATGGAACCGCAATTCGATCGATTATGTCGCGGCCATGAAAGATGCACACGTTCTGC
Organism: Novosphingobium sp. GW835-FHT14H07; assembly: GCF_058793515.1. Classification (NCBI taxonomy): domain Bacteria; kingdom Pseudomonadati; phylum Pseudomonadota; class Alphaproteobacteria; order Sphingomonadales; family Sphingomonadaceae; genus Novosphingobium; species Novosphingobium sp. GW835-FHT14H07. Next base: position 170,700 of record NZ_JBXAFX010000008.1, on the reverse strand, counting down.
CGAAGTACCCGGCCGCATGGGGCTGGCCGTCGTCAGCCAACCCGAAGCGTTCCTACGCGCTTCTGGGCAAGGAAAGCCCCGAGTTCATCCGCTTCGTCAACCCGTCGGACTATCGCGTTGCGCGTGACTCCTGTGGTGCTTGCCACATGCAGATCATCGAAGCGTCCGAACGCTCGCTGATGTCGACGGGGGCAATGCTGTGGGGCGGGGCGGCCTATAACAACGGCATCGTCCCCTTCAAGAACTACATGTTTGGCGAAAGCTTCACCCGCAATGGTGAGCCTGCCTTGCTGAAGTCGGCCTCGAAGGAGATCGGCGCGGACGGGAAGCCGATGTGGGGCACCGTCACGCCCCGGGAGAAGGCGCGCGGCGCCTTGCCTATCATGTACCCACTGCCGCGCTGGCACACCATCCCGCCGGGCGACGTGTTCCGCGTGTTCGAGGATGGTGGTCGTACGATCAACCCGCAGTTCCCCGAAATCGGCCTGCCCAATTCCACGGGTCTGATCCAGCGCCTGGACGAACCGGGGCGTCCTGATCTCAAGCAGTCCAACCGCGGCCCCGCCACGGGCCTGCGCGTCGCCATCCCGGTGCTTAACATCCACAAGACGCGCCTGAATGACCCGTTCCTGTTCCAGATGGGCACCAATGATCAGCCGGGCGACTATCGCTCCTCGGGCTGCGCGGCGTGCCATGTCATCTACGCGAACGACCGTGAACCGCGTCACTCGTTGAACTACGGCAAGTGCGGTCGTGACGGGCAGACCATCACGGCTGACCCCACCATAAACTCCCTGCGTGAAGGCCAGCATCGCAAGGGTGCCTATGGCTCCTACAACGCCGAGAAAGAAGAACATCACGACAGGGTGCGCGGCACGGTTCTCGGCGGGAAGCGCGGCTATCTCGGCGGTGACAGCACTGATCCTGAACAGTCGAGAGACATGGAGGGCGATTGCGCCCGCGCCATTTCCTCGGCCGAGCAGCTGGTCTACTCGCCGGGCAAGGGTGTCGCGCCACATGGCTCGATGGACAACGACAAGATGGACCAGGCCTCGGCCCACGCCATGGCCGGACTGGACGCCAAGGGGCACCCGAAGAAGGATGCCCACGGCGAAGATGCGCACCAGGCCGATGGCCCAGTCGCAATGCAGGATCGCGAACGCGGCCACCCGCTGGTCCATGCCTTCACCCGCGCCATCCCGACCGCGCAGTGCATGAATTGCCACATGCACCAGCCCAACATCTTCCTGAACTCTTACCTCGGCTACACGATGTGGGACTACGAGTCCGATGCGCCGAGTATGTGGCCCGGGCCAGAGAATCGCGCGCCCAAGCCCGCCGGCATGTCCGATGAAGACTACGCAAAGACGTTCAAGAAGCAGTTCTACCCGAACATCGACGAGCAGCGCGAAGTGCTGGACCGCAATCCCGAAGGCGCGTCCACGCGCGGTCTGTGGCGCGATGTCGAATTCCTGCGCAACGTCTATGACCTGAACGACAAGCTGGAACGCACCCAGTTCGCCGACTATCACGGCCACGGCTGGAACTTCCGCGCCATCCTCAAGCGCGATCGTCGCGGCAACCTGCTCGATGACGAGGGCGATATGTCCTCCTACGGCACCGACAAGGCGCACATCATCTCGCCTGACGATCCGGAAAAGTTCCGCAAGGCCGGCGAGGGCAAGTTCGTCGAACCGGGTGAGAGCAATCCCGGCAAGGCCGTCCACATGATGGACATCCACGCCCAGATCGGCATGCAGTGCGCCGATTGCCACTTCTCGCAGGACAGCCACGGCAATGGCGTGATCTATGGCGAAGTCGCCAACGCTGTCGAGATCGGCTGCAAGGACTGCCACGGCACGCCCGATGCTTACCCGACGCTGCTGACTTCGAACATGGCGGCGCCTGAGAAGGGCAACAACCTTGCCCTGCTGCGCAATGCAGACGGCCAGCGCCGCTTCGAATGGTTCAAGGAGGCCGATGGGCGCCGCGTGCTGATCCAGCGCTCGATCATCGATCCCAAGTTGTCCTGGCGCGTCAGCCTGGTGAAGGACTCGGTCGACGCTCGCTTTGCCGGGCAGATGGACACGTCCGGCAAGCCGATCTTCAACCCCAAGGCCGCCCGCGCGAAACTGATGGCCAAGTCCGCGTCGGATGACGGTGTCTACAAGTTCGGCACCGGCGTGCCCAAGGAGACCCGCGCCCACCGCGACGACGACATGGCCTGCTTCACCTGCCACCTGTCGTGGACCACGTCCTGCGCCGGCTGCCACCTGCCGATCGAGGCCAACTGGAAGTCGGCCACGCACAAGTACGAGGAAGACTACACCCGCAACTACGCGACCTATAACCCGCAGGTCGCGCGCGACGACATGTTCCAGCTCGGCAAGCACCAGCGCAACAAGTCGTCGGGTTCGGACCCGGTGCAGTATGACGCCTCGGGCAATCCGGTGTCGGGCAAGGCGATAACCGCGCCGATCCGTTCAACTTCGGCTCTGATCTTGTCGTCAACCAACATCAACCGCGAACGCATCTACGTGCAGCAGCCGCCAATTTCCTCGATCGGCTACTCGTCACAGGCCTTCGCGCCGCACTTCCCGCACACTGTTCGCAAGAACGAGACCAAGCAGTGCACCGATTGCCACGTCAGCCAGGACGAGGACAACAATGCCACGATGGCGCAGCTCCTCCTGCTGGGCACCAATTACGTGAACTTCGTGGGCATGAACGCCTGGTTTGGTCTCGACGGCGGCTTCGAAGCCGTCCGCGTCACCGAATGGGATGAGCCGCAAGCGGTGATTGGCTCATACCTGCACCGCTACGCCTACCCTGATTACTGGAAGCAGCACGTCGAAGATAACGGGCGCGAGTTGAAGAACTGGACGCGAGGCAAGATCGTCGATGGCAAGCTTTCGGGGGAAACAACCGGGCAGGAACAGTTTGCCAACGTGGTGGAGGGGACCAAGGACGCAGTCCGCTGCCTGCAGATGCGCGGCGAGTACATGTACGTCGCAGAGGGCAAGGGCGGATTCCGAGCCTATGACATTGCCGCCATCGGCAACAAGGGCTTCTCGGAGCGGATCGTCACTGCTCCCTTCTCGCCCTTGGGCCATGACACCCATGTCGCTACCACCAACGCGACCTGCATGGCCCTGCCGACCAACCAGTCAATCGCGCCGACCCGCAACACACCCGAATTGCGCACGCTCAATCAGGAGCAGCCGTTCTCGCCGATCTATTCCTACGCTTTCGTGACCGATGCGGTCGAAGGCCTGATCGCGGTCAACGTCGACACTCTCGCCGACGGCGAATTCCGCAACAATTTCTTCAATCGCGCGCTGACCTTCAACCCGGACGGCGTGCTCACTGGCGCTCGGCACATCACGCTCGCCGGGGACTACGCCTATATTGTCACCGACAAGGCGCTGGTCACGGTTCACCTGCCCAAGCCATGGTCTGCGCAAAAGCCGTGCGAAGTCAGTGAGAAGAAGGGCGGCGAAACTTGCCTCGATCCGCGCATCACTTCGGTCGTGCCCTTGCGCGATCCTCGCGCCACGGCGGTGCAGTTCCGTTACCTGTGGGTGACGACGGCCAATGGCCTAGAACTGATGGACATCACCAACATGGCCCAGCCCAGGGCCGTACCATCGGCAACTGTGCCGATGGTCGACGCTCGCCGAGTCTACCTTGCGCGCACGTATGCCTATGTCGCAGCCAAGTCGCAGGGGCTGGTCATCGTGGACATCACCGCGCCGACGCGACCGTCGACCTACACGAGCTACACCGCTGACGGGCAATTGAACGATGCCGAGGACGTGATCGTGGCGTCAACCAACGCCTCGCTCTTCGCCTACGTCGCCGATGGCCGGAACGGGATGAAAGTGCTGCAGCTGACCTCGCCAGCCAGTCAGCCGAACTTCTACGGCTTCTCGCCCGAGCCCAAGCCGGAGCTCATTGCATGGGCTCGTACACCGACACCGGCCCTGGCGCTGTCAAAGGGGCTAGATCGCGATCGCGGTGTCGATGAAACCGGAGGGCAGATGGCTGTCTTTGGTCGGCTTGGTTCCCGCCCGTTCACCCGGCCGGAAATGGAAGAGCTGTTCCTCAACAGCAAGGGCGATGTCTTCCGCGTCACCAACGCCGTAGACATGAGCCTCTGGGTCGGTGCCAAGCCTGCGCCGCTGCTTGCGAAGACGAATTGACCGGTTGGAGAGGAGAGCGGGTGCCTTGAGTCCATGCGCTCAAGAGCACCCGCCGATCTCCTCAGTCCTCGTCGAGCAGCAGGATCTCGCACTCCACTTCCATGAGCGGTGCGGGCAGGACCTCATGGTCAACCCGGGTCACCGCAGCATCGGCCACCAGCCGCCCTCGCAACTTGAACTCGTGTTCGGGCAGAACCGCGATGAAGCTCTCGCCGTCACTTACCGCCTCGCTGCCGGCAAAGCGGAGCACCAGACGGTGCCGCGAGCCTGAAAATGTGATGCTCGCCCACGGCGTCTCGTCATGGCTGAGTACTTCGGCGTGTGGCCCGCTTATCTCGCGCACGCCACGCAACAGGCGCTCGGCGGGAGATGGGCGAGGGGTGAGAGGAGGAGGAACGCATTCAGCAAGCGCCTTGGTCTCGAAAGCATGAGGATCATGCAGCATGGACATTCTCTCCGAAGTTGTTCATGAAATGTTCTACGCGTTCCACCATTCCGGAACGCGGCTCACGGCCGTTGCGCAGATCACCCACAAGACGGGGATCGTGGGCGGCAAGGCGGCCGAACTTGGTGACTGACATGCCCGTCTGGCGAAGGAAGCTCTCGATCTTGCGGAGCAACATGGCGTTTCTAAACCTCCAGCTGCGGAGTCGGCGAGACGACTCGAAATAGGATTTTTCCTATGTTGATCCTCAAATCCTACAATGCTAGGAAAAGTCCTTCGAAATCGGAGTAAGGCGAAATGGTCCCGGCAGACAGCGAATCGGAAGACGGCACACGCACCCGTCTTGTGGGCCTTGCCACGCAGCGCGGCGTCAGCCTCTCGGCGCTCTCGGCGCTGATCGGTCGTAACACCACCTATCTCCAGCAATTCGTCCGCAAGGGCAGTCCGCGCAAGCTAGAAGAGAATGACCGCCGTACGCTTGCGGAGTTCTTCGGCGTCCCGGAAACCGATCTTGGTGCCTCGCCCCGCGGCGGTGTGATTACCGCGGGGCAGGGAGCATCGCGTGGCGTCAAGCCCACTCGGTCCATCGCCGCCGAATGGGCCGACATTCCCCGCCTGCCGCTGGGCGCTTCAGCTGGTCCCGGCACACTCCCGGCAGAGGAGATTCCTTCCGGTCGCCTGCGCTTCAATTACCGCTGGCTCAAGGGGCAGGGGCTGGAACCGGCGATGCTTTCGGTGATCGAAGTCGAAGGTGATTCGATGGAGCCGACCTTGCGCGATGGCGACGAGATCCTCGTTGACCGCACTCCGCGCCCGTTGCGCGCGGGAATTCACGTGATCCGGCTTGACGACGTGCTGCTGGTCAAGCGCCTCGAATCCGGCCCTGGCGGCACGGTGCGGATCATTTCAGACAATCCCGCTTATCCTCGCCTTGAGCGCCCCTTGAACGAGGTCGAGCTCGTCGGCCGGGTCGTCTGGAAAGGCGGCCGACTCTAGCTGCGCAGTTCCATGAGGATCAGCGGATAGGGCCGCTCTTGGCCGTCCACCTCCTTGCGGCCGATCTCGGCAAAGGCCATCCGGCGATAGAACCCCCGGGCGTGTGCATTCTGCTCGTTGACCTCAAGGCGATGTGCTCCAAGTGCCTGAATCGCATGTTCGATCAGGGCTTTGCCAACGCCTTGGCCATGGCAGGCGGCATCGACGAACAGAGCCTCGATGCTTCCATCGTCCACGATCATGAAGCCGTGGGCGCGGTCGCTCGCATCCACAGCTACAGTCATGGGCGTACCGGGAAGAAAGCCCGCAACCTCTTTGCCAATCGCCAGCCGGTCTTCGGGCGACAGGAAGTCGTGGGTCGCATCCACTGCAGAGGCCCAGATTTCCAGCGCACGCTCGTCATCTGTGGGGCGGGAGGGGCGGATCGATATCATCGGGCAAACCTAAGCCCCGGACCGGAGCATTGCAATTATGGTGCCTTCGCTCCAAATCGGCAGGCATGACCGTAGCCGCCACCCAAACCGCCGCCCAGCCGCCTTTCAAGGTCGCGATCATCCCCGTCACACCACTGCAGCAGAACTGCACGCTGGTCTGGTGCACCAGGACCATGCGCGGCGCCTTCATCGATGCCGGCGGCGATCTCGACAAGCTGCGCAAGGCGATCGAAATGACCGGCGTCACCATCGAGAAGCTGCTGGTTACCCACGGCCACATCGACCACTGCGGCAGCGTCGGTATCTTCGCCCGTGAACTCGGTGTGCCGATCGAGGGCCCCCACGAGGATGACCGCTTCTGGATCAGCCGCCTCGATGAGGACGGCCAGCGCTATGGCATCGATGGCGAAGTGTTCGAACCCACCCGCTGGCTCAATGATGGAGACAAGGTCACCGTCGGCGAGGTCGAGCTCGACGTAATCCACTGCCCCGGTCACACACCCGGCCACGTCGTCTTTCACCACGCCCCGACACAGGTAGCGATCGTAGGCGATGTGCTGTTCCAGGGATCGATCGGCCGCACCGATTTCCCCATGGGCAATCATCAGGACCTGATCGACTCGATCACGCAAAAGCTCTGGCCGCTCGGCAACGACGTGACTTTCGTTCCCGGTCACGGCCCCAACAGCACGTTCGGCCGTGAACGCCAGACCAACGCTTATGTCAGCGACTATGCCCTGAGCTAAGCAAACGCGCTGAAGTAGCTCCTTTCCCGCAGGTGGACTGGGCTGGGGGTGGGCATGTCACTGCCCACCCTTGCAGATTTCACATATCCAAGGCGATCGAAACCGCCCAGACTCCAAGACCAAGTTGGGTCAGCATCGTCGTCAGCGTACCCACGCCGCGAAGGAACCCAAGCGGCCCGCCATCCATGCCGACGCCATGGCCAATGCGGCCGAGCATGTAGATAGCGGTCACGCCCATCAGCCACGGGTTGCCTGTCCGCGCCAATTCCACCGCCGCGATCAGCACCAATACGACCGGCGTGTTCTCGACAAAGTTCGCCTGCGCCCGCATCCTCGCGATCAGATCCATGTCGCCGCCATCGCCGATGCTGATCTTCTTGGCAGAGCGGACCATGCCGCAACGGATCGACAGCCAGATATTGATCGCCGCAGCGGCCGCAGCCGCGCACAGCGTGATTGGCAGTATAGTCATGCCTTCAGGTACTCCCCCTTGTGTTCGTCCGTCCTGGGATCTGCGGCCAAGGCTAGCGCGGGTGCGCTTGCAAAGCACCAGAAAATCCGTATAGGCGCGCCTTCGCCCAGTGATTGGCGAATCCCGTGTCTGTCTGGCGTCCTTCGCCGCGTACGGGTCCTGCCGCAAACAGGGCTTGTGCGATGGACCGGTTTTCCCTATCGCGCCCGCAACAAAACTACGCAATTCTAAGAACAGGTGCCGAGATGGCCGTCCCCAAAAGAAAGACTTCGCCCTCACGCCGTGGCATGCGCCGCAGCCATGACGCGCTGAGCGTCGAAGCGTTCCACGAATGCTCCAACTGCGGTGAACTCAAGCGCCCGCACAACCTGTGCAATGCTTGCGGTCACTACAACGGTCGCGAAGTCATCGCCGTCGGGCTCTAAGCCTTAAAACGGGGGACTGAGGACATGAGCCTGCCGCGTATCGCCGTCGATGCGATGGGCGGTGATGAGGGCGTGCGCGTTATGGTTGAAGGCGCGGCACTTGCCCGTCGTCGCCATGACCGTTTCAAGTTCCTTCTCGTTGGTGACGAGGGCCGCATCAAGCAGGCCCTCGAAAACCACCCAAATCTTCGCGAAGCTTCGGAAATCCTTCACGCGCCTGATGTCGTGTCGGGTGACGAGAAGCCGACGCAGGCCCTCCGCCGCGCCAAGACCACGTCGATGGGCCTGGCGATCAACGCGGTAAAGCAGGGCCATGCCGGCGCTGCTGTCAGCGCGGGCAACACCGGCGCGCTCATGGCCATGGCCAAGCTCGCCTTGCGCACCATGCCCGGTATCGATCGCCCCGCACTCTCGGCCCTGCTGCCGACGCTCGGCGAACATGACCTGATCATGCTCGATCTTGGCGCGAATACCGATTGCGATGCCCGCAACCTCGTCCAGTTCGCGATCATGGGGGCCGCCTACGCTCGCATCGTCAACGGGCTCGACGCGCCGCGTGTGCGCCTGCTCAATATCGGCACCGAAGAGACCAAGGGTACCGATGCCCTGCGCGATGCCGCCAACCAGCTCAAGGAACTGGCCGGCGATCTCGCGATGACGTTCGACGGCTTCACCGAGGCGGACAAGCTCTCGCGCGGCGATTGCGACGTTGTCGTCACCGATGGCTTCTCCGGCAACATCGCATTGAAGTCGATGGAAGGCGCGGCCCGCTTCGTCGCCGATCTGCTGCGCCGCAGTTTCTCCTCGTCGCTGCGTTCGAAGTTCGGCTTCCTGATCTCGCGCCCGGCGACCGAGCTGCTCAAGCACCATCTGGATCCCAACAACCACAACGGCGCGGTCTTCCTTGGCCTCAATGGCGTGGTTGTGAAAAGTCACGGCAGCGCATCGGCGCTCGGCGTCGCCAATGCCGTTGCCGTCACGGCCCGCCTGCTGGAGGAAAACCTGACCGAGCGTATCGAAGCCGACCTCGCGCGCCTTGGCGCCGAGACGATCAGGACTTCTGGCCGCACCTCCGGTCGCGGTGGGCGCAGCGCGGCCCCTGCCGCAACCGGTGAGGACGCGGCATGACCGTACGTTCGATCATTCGCGGCAGCGGTTCGGCTCTGCCACAGCGCTGCGTCACCAATGCCGAAATGGCGACCATGGTCGATACGACCGACGAATGGATCGTCGAGCGCACCGGGATTCGCCAGCGGTATCTCGCAGGTGAAGGGGAGACCACTTCTACCCTCGCCACTGCGGCTGCCCGTCGCGCGCTCGAATCTTCCGGGATTGAAGCGGCGAAGGTCGATCTGATCGTCCTTGCCACCGCCACGCCCGACCAGACCTTTCCGGCAACCGCCACCATCGTTCAGCACAACCTCGGCTGCAACGGCGGCATCGCGTTTGACGTTGCGGCGGTTTGCTCGGGCTTTCTCTATGCAATGGCCACTGCGGATTCGATGATCCGTACAGGGATGGCCAAGTGCGCGCTGGTCATCGGCGCTGAGACGTTCAGCAAGATTCTCGACTGGGAAGATCGCACCACCTGCGTTCTGTTCGGCGATGGTGCCGGCGCCATCGTGCTTGAAGCGCAGGACGTTGACGAATCCGATCCCGATTCTCCTGGCGTACTGGCCTCGCGCCTCCACGCCGATGGTGCGCACAACGAACTGCTCTATGTCGATGGCGGTCCGTCAACAACCGGTACAGTCGGCAAGGTCCGCATGAAAGGCCGCGAGGTTTTCCGCCACGCTGTCACCAATCTCGCCAATGTCCTGCGCGAAGTGCTCGAGACGACGGGCCACGATGCCGGCGAGATTGACTGGGTCGTACCGCACCAGGCCAACTTCCGCATCCTCGACGCCACGGCGCGCAAGCTCGATCTTCCCGCTGAAAAGGTGGTCGTCACAGTCGACCAACATGCCAACACCAGCGCTGCTTCGGTGCCGCTCGCCTTCGATGTCGCGATGCGCGATGGCCGCATCAAGCAGGGCGATCTGGTGATGTTCGAAGCCATGGGCGGCGGCTTCACCTGGGGCGCCAGCCTCGTCCGCATCTGACGGACTCGATCTAACGGACTCGGGACGTCCCACGTCGAGCCAGTCTTATCGTTCGCAAGCAATGGATTGCATTGCGTTCCGCAGAATCAGCGTTATTGTCAGCCCCCTTGGCGTCTTCTGACTTCTGGGGGGAATAAAGGATGCGTTCTGTAGGTACACTGACCCGGGCCGATCTGGCCGAGAGCATCAACCGTCGCGTGGGGCTTTCCCGTGCGGATTCGCTCGAAATGGTTGAATCCATTCTTCAGCACATGTGCAATGCACTGGCTGAGGGTGAAAACGTGAAGATTTCCGGCTTCGGCACCTTCCTTCTGCGCGACAAGGCAGAGCGGATCGGCCGCAATCCCAAGACCGGCATCGAAGTGCCGATCACGCCGCGCCGCGTCCTCAGCTTCCGCGCCAGCCAGATGCTGAAGGACCGCATCGGCCAGGGCTGATCACCAGCGGATGAGCGTCCCCGAACTTCCCGATGCCGGACCTATTCCGGACGACGGTAAAGACCCGGCAGCTTTCCGCACAATCGGCGAAGTGGCCAAGGCGCTCGGCATTCGTCAGCACGTCCTGCGCTATTGGGAAGAGCAGTTTCCCACGCTCCGCCCGCTCACCCGAGCGGGCGGCCGCCGCTACTACCGCCCCGAAGACGTCGCCCTCATCACCGAAATCCACCGCCTCCTCCACAAGGAAGGCTTCACGATCAAGGGCGCAAGGCAAGCGCTGCGGGGGAGGAAGGGGACTGCTGCGAACGCAGCCCCGTCGGCAGAGCCTGCGCCCATGGCTCCAGATGAACAATCCGCCGCCCCACTCGTGACTTACTTGCAATCCATCCGCGACCGGCTGGCTGCTGCGTTGGAAGAGTAGGGCGCGCTGACCTTTCACTTCCGATTGAACGGCCTCCGGTGGTGGTTGGTAGACTTCAGATTAAAGATAGTGGTGGTAAAGAACCTTCGGCAAGATTGCAGCGAGCCAGGCTAGTTGACGATGAGCGTCAATAATAAGGTCGCGCACATTCGAGGTAGGTAATCTTCCTTGTCCGGAGATCATACTCTAGCTGAATTGCAGTGCAGTTCTCACCTGCAACAGCAGGGTAGTCATCAAACTTCACCCACCGTCGTTCGCCAGGTCTAGCGTCGGCCGGCGCAGGACAGTCGACCGTCTTTAAGCTGCCATCCGATTGTACCTCTTCGCAGCCGTAGTCGGAGGGCCTGGGCGGTTCTACTTGGGTTGTGTAGGCTCCGCGCACCGACCCTTTATACTCAGTGTAGTAGCGCGCATAGCTTTCTAAAGGCTCTGCTTCGGGTGGTAGTTGTATCGCGCTTTCGATCTCGTCCATCAAGGCTGAATGGCTATCCCTTTGAGACGAGGCACAACTAGCCAGTGTAGTCAGAAAAATGATGATGGAAACATACCGCATCTGCGCATCTTCGCAGTTGAGTCTCACGCCCGCAACGGCGTCATTTCCGGAAAGTCGGCTTTCGCTGCAAATAGTTGAATAGCAGACACTCGGCGGCAAAGCTGCCAATCATCCGTAACAACCTCAATCCACCAAAACCGGCCCCAACGTCGGGTCCAGATCGCGCGGCCGCTTGATCTCCACCAACCGTGCGCAACCCTCGGTTACGTCCGCCCAGTCGTCCACATCAAGTTCCATCACCGCAAACGTCGCGGTCGGGAACTTCTCTTCCACCACTTCGCGCAAAGGGCTGGAGCCATCATCGGGCACGAGGTCGAAGATCAGGTCCTCCAGCCCCGGATTGTGCCCGATCATCAGGACGCTTTCCGGGTCGCCGGACAGTTCCTTCAGCAGGTCGATCAGCGTGGCCGAGCTGGCAAGGTAGATGCGCCGGTCCCATTCGATCTTGAACGTGCACTTCCACGCCTTGCTGCTTTCCTCGACCGTTTCGGCGGCGCGGACGGCAGGGCTGGCGATCATGCGGTCAAAGGTGCGGCCGGTATCGCGGATATATTCGCCCATCGCTCGCGCCCCGCGCTTGCCGCGCTCGTTCAAAGGGCGGTCGAAATCCCGCGCGCGCGCATCGCTCCAGTCCGATTTGGCGTGGCGAAACAGGGCCAGTGTCTTCACGAAATCCCCTCGCGCGGTGTCTGAACACTCTCCCGTCCAGAAACACTGGCACCGACGCTTTGTAAAGCCACATCGAGCGTCACGCGGCGGATCGGCGTTCCCGCCGGAAAGGCCGAGAGCAGCCGCGAGGGGAAGGCCGAGGACAGCACCACGAAGTGCCCCTTGTCCCCCGCCGAGCGGATCAGGCGCCCGAAGGCCTGTGCCAGCCGTGCGCGAATGATCCGGTCGTCATAGGCCGAACCACCGCCGGCCAGTCGCCGCGCGCGGTGGAGGATCGAAGGCTTGGGCCAGGGCACCTGCTCCATCACCACCAGCCGCAGTGAATCCCCCGGCACGTCCACCCCGTCGCGCAGGGCATCGGTGCCGAGCAGCGAGGCGCGTGGATCGTCGCGGAAGATGTCGACCAGCGTGCCGGTGTCTATCGGATCGACATGCTGCGCGAACAGCGGCAATCCGCCCCGCGCCAGGCGGTCGGCAATGCGGCCATAGACCGCGCGCAGCCGCCTGATCGCAGTGAACAGCCCCAGCGCCCCGCCGCCCGAAGCTTCGATCAGCCGCCCATAGGCCGCTGCCAGTGCCGGAATGTCGCCCTTGGGCACGTCGGTCACGATCAGTACTTCGGCTTGGGACGCATAGTCGAACGGACTGTCAGCCGTGAACAGGCGCGGCGCAATGTCCAGATGCGGCGCCCCGCTGCGCTCGACCGCGCTCTGCCAGTCATCGCCATCACGCAACGTGGCCGAGGTCATCATCACCCCGTGAGAAGGCGCCAGCACGGCATTGGCAAAGGGCTTCATCGGATCGAGGTAATGCCGGTGCAGCCCGACATCCCACTCACGCCCGTCCGAACGCTCCACCGCAATCCAGTCGACGAAATCGGGGTCGCCCGGCCCACCCAGCCGCGCCAGCAGCGCAATCCATCCCGCGATGAGATCGCTGCGCCAGCCGATCGCACTGCGCGCCCCCTCGATCCGCGCTCGCGCCGGACCATCGAGCCAGTCGGGTCCATCCTCGACAATCGCCTCCAGCCGCAGCCCCAGCCGCACCAGCGGCTTGCGCAAGGCCTCCAGCGCCTCCTGCGCGCGCCCAGCCACCTCGATGAACCCGCCGTCCAGTTGCGCGATCTCGGTCTCGAGCCCATAGCCCGCTTCCTGCCCACCGCTCTCGTCACGCGCATAGGCCAGCGCCCGCGCCGCGCTCAACAGCTCCTCCAGTGGCCCTGAAGGGGTGCCTTCCACCACCCGCGCCAGCCAGCCTTCCGAGGGCAGAGCCTCAGCCGCCTCACGCGCCTGCGAAATCGCGCGCTCGCCTTCCTCGTCATAGCTCGCCACATCGGCAAGCCGGGCCGAAAGCCCGCGCCGCCTTCCGCGCGACTTGCCCTCAGGCCCGATCACCCAGCGCCGCAGCTCGATTGTCTCCGCGCCCGTCAGTGCCGCCGAGAACGTCGAATCCGCCGCTTCGAAAACATGGTGTCCTTCGTCGAACACGATCCGCGTCGGCCGCTGCGCAGCGTCGCGCCCGCGCGCGGCGTTGACCATCACCAGCGCATGATTGGCAATCACCAGTTCCGCATCGGCAGAGGCCCGCGCGGCGCGCTCGATGAAGCACTTCCGGTAATGCGGGCACCCGGCATAAACGCATTCGCCGCGCTGGTCGGTCAGAGCCGCGATGCCGCGCTTGCGGAACAGCGTGCCGAGCCAGCCGGGCAGGTCACCGCCGATCATGTCGCCATCTTGGCTGTAGGCCGCCCAGCGCGCCACCAGCTGCGCCAGGATCGCCGCCCGCCCGGCAAAGCCGCCCTGCAGCGCGTCTTCCAGATTGAGCAGGCACAGGTAGTTCTCGCGCCCCTTGCGCACCACCACGGGCGGCTTGCCGTTGCGCGAGGCTGGAAACGCGCGCCGGCTTTCGCGCCGCAACTGTCGCTGCAGCGCCTTGGTGTAGGTCGAGACCCAGACCGTCCCGCCCGATTGCTCCGCCCACAGCGAGGATGGCGCGAGATAGCCGAATGTCTTGCCCGTGCCCGTGCCCGCCTGCGCCAGCACGACATGCGGCTGGCCCTGTCCCTGTCGCGGTGCGAACATGCGCGAGGCCTCGCGCGCGTAATCCTGCTGCGTCGGTCGGGCTTCGGCCCCGGCGCCGGTCAGCTCGGCAAGTCGCGAGACCACTGCCGCTTCGCCCAATACGACCTGCGCCGGCTGAGGCCGCTCGGCCGCCTCTTCCCACTCCGGCAGCTTGGCGAACAGCCAGCGCTCGGCCCGGTCCGGCTTGCGAATGCGCGGGCTCAGCAAGGTGCCCCAAGGCCAGCGCATCCGAACCAGCGATTGCAGCGCTGTCCACGCTCCCTCCCGCTCGGCCCAGTCCGCACTCTCGCATGTGGCAAGCAAAGCCTCTGCGGCTTCCTGCAGCAGTTGCGGCACCTTGTCGTCGCCGGATGGCTCCTCAAGCCCCAAAGCATGGGCCAGGCCCTTCGGCGTAGGCACCATGAACCGCGCCGGATGCACGAACGCGAACAGCTCCAGCAGGTCGAGCCCCGAAAGGTCCGGATAGCCGAGCCTGCTCGCCACCAGCGGTGCATTGAGCATAAGCAGCGGCGTATCTGCCGCTGCCACGATCGCCTCGCCCTTGCCAAGTCCGCGCGTGGCAAAGCCGTCACGCAGCCAGCATCCGCCGTGGCTTGCATGAATCGCTGGCAGGGCAAGGGCAGGGCGTTCGGTCACCCTGCAGCGTTAGAACAGGAATGGAACACCGCACAACCCCACGGCCAGCCAAAACAGAGCCTTTCACCGCGATTTACCGTCCCCCTTAAAACCTGCGCCCCGCAGCCGTCCTTCTCCACAGCAACCAATACCGGCGTGTCCCACCAGATGCTCCGGCCCATAGTGGAGAATGGGAAATGGCAGTCATCAACACGAATATCAGCGCCATACGCGCTACGAATGCTTCGAACTCGGCCAACAAGATGCTGGGTACAGCGATGGAGCGTCTGTCGACCGGCAAGCGCATCAACGGCGCGAAGGACGACGCCGCAGGCCTCGCCATCAGCACGACCATGACCTCGCAGATCAAGGGCATGGGCCAGGGCGTCCGCAACTCGAACGACGGCATCAGCCTTGCTCAGACCGCCGACGGCGCGCTGAACGAAGTGACCGCAATGCTGCAGCGCATTCGCGAACTGGCCGTCCAATCGGCCTCGGGCACCTATCAGGACGCCACCGACCGCGTTTACATGCAGAGCGAAGTCGACCAGCTTACCGCGCAGGTCGATCAGATCATCACCAACACCAATTTCAATGGCGTGCAGCTGTTCGACGGCACCGTCACGTCAATCACGATCCAGGCAGGCTCGGACGCTTCGGACCAGGTCATCCTCGAGATCGCCGATCTCACCACGCTGCAGGCCTCGGGCGGTGCTGCCGGCTCATACGATGTATCGACGGCAACCGCAGCCAACACCCTGCTCGGTACGCTGGACTCCGAACTGGACTCGATCTCGGGCGCGCGTTCGCTGCTTGGTGCAGGGCAGAACCGTCTTGAATCGGTGATCAACAACCTCAACGACAACATCACCAACCTGTCGGATGCCCGCTCGCGCATTCTCGATACCGACTATTCGGCGGAAACCACCGCCATGGCCAAGGCACAGATCCTCAGCCAGGCGTCGACCGCCATGATCGCCCAGGCCAACCAGGCCCAGCAGAACGTGCTCTCGCTTCTGAAGTAAGCCTCCCTCAGAAGCCTCCACGGAAGGGCGGACGTCGCGTGAGCGTGGCGCCCGCCCTTTCGTCGTCTGGTCATCCCCGGTTTTCTCTTGCACCCGTCGCGCCCACGCGCAAAAGGGCGGGCACCATGACAGACGCAATCAGCACCGCCGCCCAGACCTCCAAGGCTTGGCCCTTCGAGGAAGCCCGCAAGCTCATAAAGCGGTTCCCCGGCGGCAAACGCGATGCGTCAGGCGAACTGGTCCCGGTTCTGTTCGAAACCGGTTATGGTCCTTCGGGCCTGCCGCACATCGGCACGTTCCAGGAAGTCCTGCGCACCACGCTGGTTCGCCGCGCCTATGAAGTGCTGACAGGTGGCCATCCCACACGCCTCGTCGCCTTTTCCGATGACATGGACGGCTTGCGCAAGGTGCCGGACAACGTGCCGAACAAGGCGCTGCTCGATGCCCATCTCGGCCATCCGCTCAGCCGCATCCCCGATCCGTTCGAGAAGTTCGAAAGCTTCGCGCACCACAACAACGCCATGCTGCGCGATTTCCTCGATCGCTTCGGCTTCGATTACGAGTTCGTCTCGGCTTCGGACCGCTACAATTCCGGCGCCTTCGACGACGCATTGAAGGGCGTGCTGCGCAACTGGCAGGCGATCATGGACATCATGCTCCCCACCTTGCGCGAGGAACGCCGGAAGACCTATTCGCCGGTCCTGCCGGTCTCGCCGACCACCGGCGAAGTGCTGCAGGTGCCGGTCGAGGTGGTCGATGCCGAAGCCGGCATTGTCCGCTTCACCGACAGCAATGGCGAAACCATCGAGCACACCATCCTCGGCGGCTGGTCCAAGCTGCAGTGGAAGGTCGATTGGGCGATGCGCTGGGTCGCGCTTGGCGTCGATTACGAGATGTGCGGCAAGGACCTCACCGACAGCGTCACGCAGTCGGGCAAGATCGCCCGCGTGCTCGGCGGCCAGCGCCCCGAGGGCCTGATCTACGAACTCTTCCTTGATGAGAAGGGTGAGAAGATCTCCAAGTCCAAGGGCAACGGCCTGACCATCGAGCAGTGGCTCGAATACGGCAGTGAGGAGTCGCTGGGCTTTTACCTCTTCCGTGAGCCCAAGAGCGCCAAGTCGCTTCACGTCGGGATCATTCCCCGCGCGGTCGACGAATACTGGCAGTTCCGCGAAAAGATCCCGACCCAACCGATCGAACAGCAGCTCGGCAACCCGGTATGGCACCTGTTGCGCACTAACGGTCCGGCCGAGGGTGAGGGCGAAAAGCTCCCGGTCACGTACGGCCTGCTGCTCAACCTCGTCGGCGTATTGGGCGCGCAGGCCACGCGCGATCAGGTCTGGTCGTATCTTGGCAACTATGTCGAGAACGCCGATCCTGCAGCGCACCCCGCACTCGATGGCCTCGTCACCCGCGCTCTGGCCTACAACCGCGATTTCATCGCCCCGACTTTGCAGCGCCGCAAGCCGGAGGAGAACGAGGCAAAGGCTCTGGCAGCGCTCGACGAGGAACTCGCCGGTACGTCCGACGATGCCACCGCAGAGGAACTGCAGAACATCGTCTACGAGATCGGCAAGGACCCGCATTACGGGTTCGAGCAGCTCCGCGACTGGTTCAAGTGCCTCTATGAAACGCTTCTGGGCTCCAGCGCCGGACCGCGCATGGGCAGCTTCATTGCGCTCTACGGCGTCAGCAATACTCGCAAGCTGATCGCCGAAGCGCTGGGCGATTGATCTCAGCCAGCCGTCCTGAGCCAACGTCCTTCAACAGGCTCAGGACCAGCGGTGCTTTGTGAAGCCTCATCCACCCAACCCGCTCATCCTGAGCCTGTCGAAGGATGAATAGGTCTAGCGCGCCATACGCGTCCGCGCGATCCACCCGCGCACCTTGCCTTCCAGCACTTTCATCGGCAGCGCTCCACTCCCCAGCACCTGGTCGTGGAATGCGCGGATGTCGAACTTTCGGCCAAGCGCAGACTCTGCTTCCTTGCGCAGCCGCTGGATCGTAAGCGCCCCGATCTTGTACGCTAGCGCTTGTCCCGGAATGGCAATGTAGCGGTCGACTTCCGCCTCGGCGTCGCTGCGGCCCATGCCCGAATTGGCAAGCATGTAATCTACCGCCTGCTCGCGGGTCCACCCCTTTGCGTGAAGGCCCGTATCCACCACCAGCCGCATCGCCCGCAGCATCTCGTCGTCCAAGGTGCCCCAATGCTGCATCGGGTCCTTGTAGAGACCCATCTCGAAACCCAGGGTTTCGGCGTAGAGCGCCCAGCCTTCGATGTAGGCGTTATTGCCGCCAAAGCGCTGGAAATCGGGCAGGGCCGTGTTCTCTTGGGCAAGGCTGATCTGGAAGTGATGGCCCGGCGCGCCTTCATGCAGGTAAAGTGTGGTCACGCCCGTCAGGTATCGGCTCTTGAGGTCGTAGGTGTTGAAGAAGAACGTGCCCGGCTGCACGCCGTCGGGCGTCCCTTGCGCATAGCTGCCACCTGCTTCGAACTTCGCGCGGTAGGCAGGGTAGGGCTGGATCTGCAGGGGCGTGCGCGGCAACTGCAGGAAATAGCGTGGAGCCAGAGCGTCAACCTTGCGACCGACCGCGCGAAAGCCCTCCGCGAGCTGTTGTTCGGTTCTGGGGTGGTAGCGTGGATTGGTTCGCAGATCGTCGAAGAACCCGCGCAAGGGACCAGTATAGCCCAGCTCCGTCTTGACCTGCTCCATCTCGGTCTGGATTCGCGACACTTCGCCCAGGCCCATTGCGTGAACGGTCTCGGGGTCGAGATCAAGCGTGGTATAGGCCCGAATCAGTTCGCGGTAGAGCGGGCCACCTCCCGGCAAGGCAGAGAGGCCCACCTGCTCGCGGGCTGCAGGGCGATAGTCATCCGCCAGAAACCGACGCAGCTTCCGATAGGCCGGGTAGATGTCGCGCCGTGTGACTGCATACAGATCCCTGCGCAGCCGCAGTTTCTCCGCGCTTGAAAAGGTGCTCGGAAAGCTGCGCGCCGGGCTGGTGAATGGCGATCGCTCGACCGGCTGGGCCAGAAGGGCATCGATCTGGGCGATCATGTTGTCCACCGTCAGCCTCGGCTCGGTCACTCCGCTTGCCATTCCCTCGCGGAAGCGCGCAGTAGCCTGATCAAAGACGCGCCCGAGCACGCGGTGCCGTGCGATTAGAAGCTCGTAATCGCGCGTAGTCTCCAAGGCGATGCCGCTGCCCGGAGATGACAGTTCGGGGTAGGAAACGTGGAAACCGCCAAAGTGGTTGAACGGGCGAACCTCGGTCAATGCCAGAAGGTCGGGTTGCAGCAGTGCGGCGTCTGCGCTTTTTGCATCGATCAGCACTTCGCGCGACAGGCGATGTGGCTCGTCCAGTTTGCTGGGGCTTATTTGCCGCAGCCGCGCCAGCAGTTGCGCATTTGCCTCGCGCCGCTCCCTGGCAAGTTCTGGCGAGAACAACTGCAGGAATGCCTCGACCGAAACGCGCTGGCCTTGCTGCAGGGCGCCAACAGGATCGAGCGCGAAGCCTTGCCGCATTTCATCGGCAAAGATCCGCTCAAGCTGGGCATTTTCCGGAAGACCGGATGATGCCTGCGGGCCATTGTCGATCTGCGCGGCGACAACGGAAGAACCTGTGGCAGCAGTTGCAGCATGGCTTGCGCCCGGCTGCAGCAAAGCGAGTGCAATCAGGCCGTGCCAGGCCCCCCATTTCAGTGCCACGGGCGCGACCTGTACCACTTGGTCAGGACATACTTCTTGCCGCGCACAACCGGCGTTCCGGCGTGCAGGGCATCAGGATTTGGTGTGCCGTCGGGCTTCATGTTGTTCCAGAGCAAGAGCGCACCCGGTTGCGGCGGGATGGAGAGGTTGACACGGGTGAAGTCGGTTGTCCCGCCTTCCTCCACGGCGTTGAGATACGCCATGGCCGTCCAACTACGCTGGCCGCCGCGTTTCTGTTCCGTATCCCAGAAGTGCTGCGAAGGCAGAAAGTGGTCATAGTGGCCACGAAACTCCTGTCCCGGTTCGTAGCGTTGCCCTTGGATCGTCTCGCCGAACGCGGGATCGATTCCGATCAGGTCGTCAATCCGGCGCTGCAGCATGAGGATGAAAGGGTCAAACGGATCCACGTCCCCGGTATAGCTGGTTCGGCCAGTCGCGTCCGTACCTTTGTAGGTGGGGGAGGGGCGCGCCACCTTGTCGACGATGGCGATCAGCCTTTCGCACTCTGCGGCCGAAAAGAAATCCGCCACGCCAAAGATCTCGAGCCCATCCACCGGTATACGATAGACGCCAGAGTCGTTTGCGAGACGCTTGCGGACTGTCTCTCCGATCGAACGCAGCGCCGAGGTCTCTGCATATGACTGACTCTTCTTTGAAAACAATCCCATATTGCACGATCTCATGTTGGAATCGGCTCGTCACCGCAATCCAGTTCAATTGATCCGAACCGGACTAATACTATGGATTTGGCGAAGCTTTCTGCAGTCCTTTGCGTTAACCAAACTTCCTTATGAGGTCATCTCGGGTCACCAATAGATCATGAACGCTGCCAGACCTTCAAGGGTCGGTATCTGCAAAGCCGCAATGCCACTTGTCGGCGCCGGGTGCCAGCACGCTCCTCGTGATTTCTTGTCGCTCGCATGGAGCATTGCTTGGACGCTTACGTAGATCCCAACGCCGAAATCCTTCGTCTTGCAAAGGCGCTCTACAACCTGCGTCGCAAACGTGACGAGGCAAGCGGGCGACCAGGCCTTTTCGCAGAGCCCGGCTGGGACATCCTTCTTGATCTGTTCATCGCCGACTGCCGCCGCACCGATATCCAGGTGTCGAGCGTCTGTCTCGATGCGGGAATTCCGTCGACGACTATCCTGCGCTGGATTGCTCGCCTTGAAGAGGAAGGGCTGATCTTTCGCGAACCGGATAGTACTGATGCCCGCCGCCGCTATGTGCGGCTGACGGGGCAAGGACGTGAAATGATGACAAACGTGCTGCGCGCGCTGGCGGAGTACAGCAGGGCCTGACCGCGCACGAAAAAGGCCCCCGCACCGTCTGGTGCAGGGGCCGGATGGGTTGCCCGACTTACCAGAAGAAGTCGTGGATCACGTCCACCACTTCGCCGGAATAGACATCGACCAGCAGCACGTCGTCCCAGTAACGCACCCAGCGATACGGACCGTATGCGGGGGGAAGGCGGTAAGCCCAGGGATCATTGATCCAGTAGTTCTGGCCATAGAAGCCAGAGTTCAGGAAAATGCCGATCGACAGGCGGCTGTAGTTGTACCCACGATAGGGCGAGTAGTACCGTGGCATCCGGTAGATCCCGCGGTTCACGCTGCGGTAGTGGTTCCAGTTGTAGCGGTTGTCCCGCCGCCAGTCGTTGCTCCAGCGGCGATAGTCCCCGCGATAACTGTTGCGCCAGTTGTCGCCCCGGCGATCGTCGCGTCGCCAGTTGTCGCGGTTCCAGTCACGCCCGTCGCGATCACGGCTCCAGTTGCGCCCATCCCGGTCACGGTTCCAGTCACGACCGTCGCGGTTCCAATCCCGCCCGGCGTTCTGGTTGCCAGGGTTGGTCCCGTTCCACTGTCTGCCGTCCCAACCGCGCTGCGGCACGGCAGGCCTGCCCGCGTTCTGCGCCGGTGCCGGGCGGTTCACGGTGCCCGATTGCCAGTCGCGGCCCTGCGAACGTCCCCAATCCCGCTGCGAACCCTCGGTCCGCCCCCGCCATGCGGGACGTGACTGGTCAGGCCGTGATTGCTCTGGCCTTGCCTGCGCCTGGGGGTTGGACCCGCCCCAAGCCGGACGCTGAACCTGCGGTGCGGCGGGACGCTGCACTTGTGGTGCCTGCGGACGTTGCGCCTGCTGGTTGCGAAAATCACCACCACCGCGCCAGTTGCCACCACCGCGGTTCTCACCGCCCCGATTTTCACCGCCGCGCTGCCAACCGCCACCACGCTCTTCGCGCTGTTGCTGCTGGGCGAACGCCGTGGACGGAATTGCTGTTGCGGTCATGGCCACAGCCAGTGCGTAAAGTGCACTGCTTCTGAAGATTGACTTGCCGGACATCGTGACCGACCCTTTCCCGATATGAAGAGCCGCGACACCCTTCGCAGCTTTAATACGATGGTAATAAACGATTCGCGCTGTCCGATGTCTGAACCGGGTTGGTAGCCTTTTGTTCAGGTTCGTATGGGGAAAGATGAATGGAGTTGACGCTCGATAGCGTTCTTGCTGATGCTACCGATCGCCTTGCCAAGGCTGCAAGGCAGCGCCGCAGTGCGATGCACACGCCGGTCGTCGGCACTGCTGATGGCGATCTCAGGATGATGGTCCTGCGCGAGGCGACACCGGACCTGACCCTGCGTTTCCACACCGACCTGCGCAGTCCCAAGTGCGCGCTGATCGGCAATTGCGCCCCGGTCAGCGTCCTTGCCTACGATCCCGAAACCCGCATCCAGATCCGCATGCGTGGTGAAGGGCGGATCGAACATCGCGGTCCTGTCGCCGATGCCGCGTGGGAGTGCGCCACCGCCTCCAGCCGTCGCTGTTACCTCGCCGGTGACGGCCCAGGCGCTGTGCTGGAAGCCGCCGGCTCGACCATTCCCGAACACCTTCTGCACCGCGCGCCGACCGTCGAGGAAACCTTGCCCGGCCGAAGCAATTTCGCCGTCCTGCTGGTTGAAGTGCGCAGCCTTGATTGGTTGCACCTCACTCACGAAGGCGGCACCCGCGCCCGCTTCACCCGCGAAGACGAAGCCTCGCCGTGGCACAAGACCTGGCTCGCTCCCTAGAAAGCGCAAGATCGGGAACGACAAGACCCCGGCAGCGAGACATGAGGGCAGTGCATGAGACCCGGAAGGACGCGCATGAAGCCTGACCAACGCAGCCGCTACGCCACCCGCATCGAACGCGCCATTGCCCTGCTCGAACGCAGTCTCGCCACAGGCGAAGTGCCAAGCCTCGCAGACCTGGCAGCAGAAGCGGCGATGTCGGAATATCACTTTCACCGGATATTTCGCCTGATGACCGGCGAAGCTCCCGGTGCCGCCATTACCCGCGCACGCCTCGCCGGAAGCCTGCCAGCTCTGTCAGCGCAAGGCATCAGCGCCGCCACCGGGCAGAGCGGCTATGCCACCTCGCAAGCCTATGCCCGCGCCCTGCGTGCCACGACGGGCCAGACTCCGTCTGCCCTCGGCAGTGACCCGCAAAGCCTCAGCAACACCGCCAAAGCCTTGGGCGAGCCCCGATCGGACCCGCAGAGCGCGCTGCGCATCGAGATAGTCGAGCTAGCCCCGCTGCGCCTGCTCGCCGTCCGTAATGTCGGCGCCTATTCCGAACTGAACCGCGGCTTTGGACGGCTGTTCGAACTCGCGCTTGCCCAGTTGGGGCCGGAAAGCCTGCAGGCGATCTGGGGCATGCCGCACGACGATCCCCGCCACGCCACACCCGAAGCCTGCCGCTTTACCTGCGCACTCGATACCGGCGGTCTTGGCGAACCTGACGGTGACCTGGAAGAACGGCGACTACCGGGCGGCCCGCACCTCTCGTTCTTCGCCACTGGCGACTATGACGACCTGCATGGCCTGATCGACACGCTCTACGCAGAGCTGCTCGCGCGCGATCTGGAACTGGGTGAGGGACCTGTCCTGATCAACTACCTCGATGATGCCGACGAGGTAGTCCCGCCACACCAGCGCGCGCATGTCTATCTGCCGCTGGCGCTCGATTGAGGAAGGAAACCATGAAGCTGCTCCTGTCCGCCTTCGCCGCCTTGCTGCTCACTCCGATCACCGCCCACGCCGCGCCGCCCGCAACATTGGCGGACGTCGCCTGGCTGGAGGGTTCATGGGAAGGTGAGGGCATCGAAGGCGCACCCGCACTCGAAGCCTATGCCCCGGCAGCTGGCGGGCAGATGGTCGGCCACTTCCGCCAGTTGAACAAGGACGGCACGGTGATGTTCTACGAACTCATTACCGTCGTCGAAGAAGGCAGCTCGCTCGCCTACCGCCTCAAGCACTTCAACGCCGACCTCACCGGCTGGGAGGAAAAGGACAAGGTCACGTCCTTCCCCTTGACCGAGCGCAAGGGCGACCGCCTCGATTTCTCCGGCCTTGTCTACGAACGCACCGGCAAGAACACCATGACCGCCTCGGTCACGGTCAAGGAAGGCGGCAAGACCGAAACCCTCACCTTCCGCTTCCGCCGCAAGGGCTGATCCCCTTGGTCGTCATCTTGTGCGGCAGGTCGGTGCATTCTCACCGTCATGCTGAACTTGTTTCAGCATCCATCCCTCGCCAAACACCGTCCGTGCGTGTGGCGAGATGGACCCTGAAACAAGTTCAGGGTGACGAAATAGGATGACGCCCCGCCCGCCAAGATGGCGAGCGGGGCGCGCCCATTAATGACAAAGAAGATCAGCGCGTCAGTTTCTTGTACGCCAACGCGGTCGGACGATCTGCCGCGTCACCCAGGCGGCGGCGCTTGTCTTCCTCATAGGCCGCGAAGTTGCCTTCGAACCATTCGACGTGGCTGTTGCCCTCGAACGCCAGGATGTGCGTTGCCAGACGGTCAAGGAAGAAGCGGTCGTGCGAAATGACCACGGCGCAACCGGCGAAGTTCTCGATCGCGTCTTCCAGTGCCGCCAGCGTTTCCACGTCAAGGTCGTTGGTCGGTTCGTCCAGCAGCAGCACGTTGCCGCCGGCCTTCAGCATCTTGGCCATGTGCACGCGGTTGCGCTCACCGCCCGAAAGCTTGCCGACGTTCTTCTGCTGGTCGGGACCCTTGAAGTTGAACGCGCCGACATAGGCGCGGGTTGACATGTCCTGCCCGTTGACCTTCATGTAATCGAGGCCGTCCGAGATTTCCTGCCACACGTTGTTGGCGGGGTTCAGGTCGTCGCGGCTCTGGTCGACATAGCCGAGGTGGACGGTCGAACCGATTTCCACCGTGCCGCTGTCGGGCGTTTCCTTGCCGGTCAGGATCTTGAACAGCGTGGACTTGCCCGCACCGTTCGGCCCGATCACGCCGACAATGCCACCGGGCGGCAGCATGAACGACAGGTCTTCGAACAGCAGCTTGTCGCCGTAGGCCTTCGAGATGTTCTTCACCTCGATCACCTTGCCGCCAAGGCGCTCCGGCACCTGGATGACGATCTGGGCCTTGCCGACCGGACGGTTGTCCTGGGCGTTCTGCAGTTCCTCAAACTTGCGGATACGCGCCTTGGACTTGGTCTGCCGCGCGGCCGGGGTCTGGCGGATCCACTCGAGTTCGCGCTGCAGCGCCTTCTGCTTGCCGCTTTCCTCACGCTCTTCCTGGGCCATGCGCTTGGCCTTGGTTTCGAGGTAGGTCGAATAGTTGCCCTCGTAGGGGAAGTACTTTCCGCGGTCGAGTTCGAGGATCCAGCCCACCACGTTGTCGAGGAAATAGCGGTCGTGGGTGATCATCAGCACCGCGCCGGCATAGTCCTTGAGGTGGTTTTCCAGCCATTCGACGGATTCAGCGTCAAGGTGGTTGGTCGGTTCGTCCAGCAGCAGGATCGAAGGCTTCTGGATGAGCAGGCGGGTCAGCGCGATGCGGCGCTTTTCACCGCCCGAAAGGCTCGCCACCGACCAGTCGCCGGGCGGGCATCGCAGCGCTTCCATCGCGATTTCGAGCTGGTTGTCGAGCGTCCAGCCATCCACCGCGTCGATCTTGTCCTGCAACTCGGCCATCTCGGCACCGAGCGCATCGAAGTCGGCATCTTCCTCGGCCATTTCCATGCCGATCTGGTTGAAGCGCTCGACCATATCGGCGATCTCGCGCGCACCGTCCTTGACGTTCTCGAGCACGGTCTTGCTCTCGTCGAGCTGCGGTTCCTGCTCAAGGTAGCCGACGGTGATGTTTTCACCCGGCCAGGCTTCGCCGGTGAAGTCCTTGTCGATCCCGGCCATGATCTTGATCAGGGTGGATTTACCGGCACCGTTCGGGCCGACGATGCCGATCTTGGCACCCTGATAGAACTGCAGGTTGATATTGCTCAGCACCGGCTTCTGCGCGCCGGGGAAGGTCTTCGTCATGTCTTTCATGACGTAGGCGTATTGGGCAGCCATCTCGGGTCCTTGGGTAGAAGGCAAAAACTGTTGCGCGCCCTCTATCCGAGCGCGAAGGGTCGGGCAAGCGGGGCTTGTGCGACAAGGGCGGCGGGCAGGGCTTGGCAGGCGGTGGGGCGGGCGATAGCACGGTTGCATGAGAAACCATGCTCGCGCCCTTGCGCTCATCGCCACCCTTTCCGTCTCAACCGCTTATGCGCAGGATCCGAAAGGCGATGTCGCCTGGGACCTGCTCGCCGGGCTTACCAGCGAAGTCGGGCCGCGCATGCCCGGGTCCGAAGCCGAAGCGCGCGCCCGCGTCTGGGCCGAAGCGCGATTGAAGGCGCTGGGCTTCAGCAAGGTCGCGGTCGAGCCGTTCAGGATCCGCGGCTACGTGCGCGGCCGGGACGAAGCCAACTTGCTTGCTCCGATCCCGTTCAAGCTTGCGATCACTGCACTGGGCTACAGCGGCACCACGCCGGAAAAGGGCATCGAAGGCGATGTCGTCTATTTCCCCACGCTCGATGCGCTGAAGGCCGCGCCGGCCGGCTCGCTCAGCGGCAAGATCGCCTTCATCGACCACGCGATGAAGCGCAACCAGGACGGCAGCGGTTATGGTCCCTACGGGCAGGTCCGCCGTGCGGGGCCAGCTATCGCCTCGGGCAAGGGCGCGATCGGCGTGGTGATCCGCTCCATCGGCACCGACAGTCACCGCAACCCCCATACCGGCGGCACCACGTTCCCCGATGGCGTCAAGCCGATCCCGGCAGGCGCGGTCTCCAATCCGGATGCCGATCTGATCGCCCGCATAGCGCGCAGCGGCAAGGCAATCCGCCTCAGTCTCACGCTCACCGGCAAGACCACCGACAATCTTCCCTCGGGCAACGTCATCGGCGATCTGCCGGGCCGCGATCCCTCGCTCCCGCCGATCCTGCTCGGCTGCCACCTCGACAGCTGGGATCTCGGCACCGGCGCGATTGACGACGCAGCGGGGTGCGCCATCATCACCGCTGCCGCCTTGAAGGCGCAGGAGGGCGGCGCGCCCTTGCGCACCATCCGCGTTCTCTGGGCAGGCTCGGAGGAACTTGGCGGCTTCGGCGGCAAGGCTTACGCGGAAAAGCACAGCGAACCCCACGCCCTCGCGATGGAGAGCGACTTCGGCGCCGCCCGCGTCTGGCGCGTCCAGTTCAACATGGCCGACAAGGCCCTGTCCGACCGCATCGCCGCTGCCTTGTCACCGATGGGTATCGTCCGTGGGAGCGGCAAGGCCGATGGCGGGACCGACGTCGAGCCGGTGATCGAAAAGCAGAAGCTCAGCGTGGTCGACCTGAACCAGGACGGCACCCATTACTTCGATCTTCATCACACGCCTGACGACACCCTGGACAAGGTCGATCCCGCCGAATTGGCGCAAAATGTCGCTGCCTGGGCCGAGGTCCTGAAGGTCGTCGCCAACGAAGCGGGACCGATCGCTGCGGCACCGTGATCGTGCATGGGCAAAGCCCCGCCCAGTGGGGCGTTTGCCTACACGAGTCAGGGGGGAGTTAGGGGTGAGTTGCGGTAGAGTTGGGGGAGAGTTGGAAACTGCCCTCAGCCCTCCGGAAACTCGACAATCGTCCTCACCCCGTTGCTGCCGTCGACAGTGATCGTGCCGCCGAGCTGGGTGGCAAAGCCCTTGGTGATGGCAGTGCCGAGGCCGCGATGGCGCGGGACGTCGGCGTGTCCCGGAGAAAGGCCGCGCCCGTTGTCTGCAATCGTCAGGCGCAGCCGTCCGTGACTGGCGGGTTCCAGCGTGAGACGAACCTCACCGGACGAACCTTCCGGAAAAGCGTGCTTTATCGAGTTGTTGAGCACTTCCGTGATGAGCAGCATCAGCGTCATCATACGGTCTACGGCAAGGGGTGCATCGACAGCGTTGATGATTACCTTGACGTCCTCGGCCCCGGCCACGTCCTGCGCCTGAGCCACGACATTTTCGATCTGTTCGGGCAGGGGAATCTCACGGGCCGCCGGATTGTAAAGTTGGCGATGCACGCGGCCCATCAGTTCGATGCGCTGGTCGGCGCTTTCAAGGACCGTGAGAGCGATTTCCGGCGTCCGCTCGATCTGTCGGCGCTGGATGCGCAGCATCGAGGAGACCGAGGCGAGGTTGTTCGCCACGCGGTGCTGAAGTTCCTGAAAAAGCAGGGTTTGCTGGTCTGCCATCGCGCTCAGCTGGCGCTGGCTTTCGACCAGCTGCTCCTGGCGCTGTTGCAGCCCGTCGATCAGAAGGACATCCACAATCACCACTGCTGCGAAGAATAGCAGCGCGGTCGCCACTGGAGCAGAGAGCACGAAAGTATTCGCTGGCGGAATGAAAAAATACCATGAAGACAACAGACTAAGCACGCCACAGAGCGCGCCGGGGCCGCGTCCGGCAACAAATGCGGTGACGATCACGGCGGGAAAGAACGTCAGGAATGGGAAGCCGGGAGGTAGAAGATTGTCGGCTGCCTGCCTGAGTATCGTGGCGATTATCGCAAGGCCAATCGCTACGGCGTAGCCGGACAGCTTACCGCGCAGGGGTCTGACAAGAGTTCGCGGAAATGCGGGCATATTAGCTCGACAAATGCCAGCGCTGGCGACGTATTGCAACGTAACATTTGCAACTTCTTGAAAAACAATGGCCCGGCATTCGATCGCCGGGCCACTAATTGTCTCGAGTATTTACTTTGGTTAAATGCGTTCGATAATGATCGCCGGTGCCATGCCGCCAGCAGCACACATCGTTACAAGGCCGTAGCGTCCGCCCGAACGTTCGAGTTCATCGAGAGCGGTGCCGATCAGGATCGAACCGGTTGCGCCGATCGGGTGGCCAAGCGCCATGGCGCCGCCGTTGATGTTCACCTTTTCGCGATCGAGTTCGAGGTCGCGGATGAATTTTTCCGCAACGACAGCAAAGGCTTCGTTGATTTCCCAGACGTCGATATCGTCCTTGGAAAGCCCGGCCTTGGCCAGCACCTTTTTGGCGGCAGGCACGGGCGCGTTCAGCATCAACGTCGGATCATCGCCCTGGTTGGCGTAAGCGACAATGCGGGCGCGCGGCTTGAGGCCGTGCTTTTCGGCATAGGTGGGCGAAACGATCAGCAGCGCCGCTGCGCCATCAACCACGCCCGAGGAGTTGCCCGCGTGATGGAAGTGCTGGATTTCCACGTCAGGATAACGGCGGTTGATCTGCTTGCGGAAAGACGTGCCGCCAAGATCGAAGTCGGCAAGGCCGGCAAAACTCGGCTTCAGCGCGGCGAGGCCTTCGGCAGTTGTTTCGGGGCGCGGGAATTCCTCGCGGTCGAGCGCAACCGAACCGTCCTCGTTCAGGACCGGCACGACCGACTTGTTGAAGCGGCCTTCCTTGATCGCGCGGTCGGCGCGCTGCTGGCTGACGAGGGCAAGCGCGTCGAGCGCTTCGCGGCTGATGCCTTCGATGCTGGCGATGGCATCGCCACACACGCCCTGGTGCGATTGCGGATGCAAGGCGTCGAGCGCCAGGTTGCCTGAGCCCATGCCCAGTGGCTTGATGCCCGCATTGGCCTGTTCCGCTCCGTGCGCGGCGGTGAAGCTCATCATTTCGGTACCGCCGGCGATGACGCAGTCTTCCATCCCCGACATCACGGAGGCGCAGGCCAGGTTCACCGAGGTGATGCCGCCGCCGCAGAAGCGGTCAAGCGTCGTGCCCGACGCCTTGATGTCGTACCCCGCTGCCAGCGCCGCCATGCGGCCGAGGTCGCCGCCTTGCTTGCCGACCTGCGAGGAGGTTGACCAGATGATGTCGTCCACCGTCGCGGTATCGAGATTGTTGCGCTCCTTCAGGGCCTTGAGGACAGTCGCGGCGAGGTGCTGCGGGTGCAGGTGCGAAAGCGCGCCCTTGCCGGGCTTGCCGACCCCGCGCGGAGTGCGGACGGCATCGATGATATAGGCTTCGGGCATCGGGACTCTCTCCGTCAGTGGACTATTTAATCGAACGATTAACGCGCTCTGCCCGCTGGTGCAAGTCCCAAGGCCAAGTCTCGACAGCAGCGCTGCAACGTGCCAGCCTAGTGTCGATCCCTTCCACAAGAGGCCTCCGATGCTTCATCCCGACTTGCTCGAACAGGCGCGAGGCCTTTCCGATTCGATCGTCGCGCTGCGCCGTGCGATCCATGCCGAACCCGAACTCGGCCTGCACACGCCCAAGACCCGGGACAAGGTCCGCGCCGCGCTCGCTCATCTTCCACTGACATGGCGTGAGGGGCCATCGACGACCGGGCTGGTGGCCACGCTGAAAGGCAGGGCCGGACCTGGACGGCGTGTCCTCCTGCGCGGCGACATGGACGCGCTGCCCATGACCGAAGAGACCGGGCTCGACTTCTCCTCCACCATCCCGGGCGCAATGCACGCCTGCGGCCATGACACGCACACCGCCATGCTGGCAGGTGCCGCCGAACTACTTTGCGCCCGGGCTGATGACCTTGCAGGCGAGGTGCAGTTCATGTTCCAGCCGGGCGAAGAGGGATTCCATGGCGCTCGCTTCATGCTCGAAGACGGGCTGATAGATCCGCTGCCCGATGCTGCCTTTGCCCTGCACATCATGCCCAACAGTCCGCATGGCCTTGTGGCCGGTCGGGCAGGACCATTGCTTGCTTCGGCAGACCAGTTCGACATCGTCGTGCACGGCCGGGGCGGCCATGCCTCGATGCCGCACGATGCGCTCGATCCGGTGCCAGTGGCTTGTGAGATCGTCACCGCGCTCCAGACGGTCGTCACGAGGAAGTTCCCGGTGAGCGATCCCGTCGTCGCCACAGTCGCGAAGATCGAGGCGGGTACGGCCCACAACGTGATCGCCGACCGGGTCGCCATGCGCGGCACATTGCGCACGCTTTCTGCCACCAATCGCGCGCGCATCCATGAAGCATTGAAGCTGGTGGCGACGAACATCGCCGCGGCCCACGGAATGACGGCCGAGGTCGCGATCACGCCGGGGTTCCCTGTCACCGTATGCGATGGGCGCGCGGTTGATTTGGGCGAGAGGGTGGTTCGCGATCTAACCGGCGAGCATGGCTTTCACCGGCTGGACGCCCCGATCATGGGGGCGGAAGACTTTTCCTATGTGCTTGAAAAGGTGCCCGGAGCGATGTTCTTCCTTGGCGTGGCCCATGAAGGCGTAGACTGGCGCTCTTGCTGTTCGATCCACTCCACCAGAATGATGGTGGACGAAAGCGTGTTGCCGCTCGGCACTGCCGTGCTGGCCGGATGCGCCGGGCGTTTTCTTGCTGAAGGATTTGCTGCTTGATCTGGTGGAATGGTGAGAAGCCCTCGCTCGAGCGACTGACGAAATTGGGCAGTTCCTCGATGCCGGCGCACCTTGGCATCGAGTTCCATGACTGTGGCGATGACTGGATTTCCGCGCGCATGCCGGTCGACCATCGCACGCATCAGCCTTTTGGCCGGTTGCACGGTGGCGCATCGGTTGCGCTGGCAGAAACGATCGGTTCCATGGCAGGAGCCATGGTGGTGGACCCTGACCGGTTCGCTTGCGTGGGGATGGAAATCAACGCCAATCACCTGCGACCGGTGCGCGACGGATGGGTTTACGCGACTGCACGACCCGAGGCCCTGGGGCGTAGCACCCACGTCTGGTCCATCCGGATCGTCGATGAACTGGACAAGCTCGCCTGTATATCCCGGTTGACACTCGCCGTCATTCCGCTGGAACGAAAATGATGCCCATGAATTTAATGCTTTTTTCCGGAACCAAGCAGTAGGAACTGCATTTTCGGTGGCAGGTAGCCACTGATATGAACCGTAACACTTCAGATAACATCCCTGAGTCCGGCCCGATCGATCAGGCCCACACCGTGTTTGATCCAGCCGTGGCGCGTTTTCGCGCGCAACACCCCGAAGATACGTTCGACGGAGCATCTGGCGTTCTGTTCGAGCAGGCGATGGCGCAGACGCGCATGGCGATCTGCCTGTGCGATCCGCATCAGGATGACATGCCCATCGTCTTTGCCAATCGGGCGTTCCGTCACCTCACCGGATATGAGGAAGACGAAATCGTCGGACGCAATTGCCGTTTCCTGCAAGGCCCGGAAAGCGATCGTGCCTCTCTGGTGCGGATCCGCAACGCGTTGGATCGCGAGGACGTGACGGTTGTCGAACTGCTGAACTACCGGAAGGACGGCAGCTCGTTCTGGAATGCCCTGCATCTGGGGCCGGTCTACGACGCCGAAGGAAAACTGGTCTATTTCTTCGGCAGCCAGTGGGATGTTTCCGACGTGCGCGCGGCGCGGGCCGACGAGTTGCACGCGCGCGAGCTGGCACGCGAACTGTCGCATCGCATGAAGAACATGTTTGCGGTGATCGGCGGCATCGTCAACTTCACCGGCAGGGTTCGCGGCATCGAGGTCGAAGCGCGGGAAATCAATGACAGAATCCAGGCGCTTGGCCGGGCTTACGAAACGACCCTCGATGATTCTCATCGCGGCACGGTCGAGGTTGGCCAGGCCATCCGTGCCGTCCTGGCGCCTTACGATCCGGATGGGACGCGCATCATTTTCGAGGGCAATGGGCTCAGGTCGGATTTTGCATCGGTCTCGGTGCTCGGACTGTCGCTTCACGAACTGGCGGTGAACGCCATCCGTTACGGCGCCCTCAGTCGGGATGACGGGCGCGTTACGGTCGGCTGGCAGCGCAATGGTTCTGCCGAGAGCCCGGCGATACGCATCGACTGGGTGGAACATGGGCGCGGAACCGACGCTTTGCTGCAAGAGGCGGCGGCAGGTTCGGTCGGGGTGGATGGTATCGTGGATCGCATGCTTGGCATGGCCAGGGGAGGAATTGTGAGAGAACTGAACAGCGAAGGGCTTCACGCCCGGCTCAGCATCCCCTTGCGGGATGCCGGCGAATGAGCGGGATGCATCACGCTTCGTCGGAGCCGTGCCGCGTTCTCGTGCTTGATGATGAACCGCTCATCCTGCTCGATCTGGAATTTGCGGTCGAAGATGCCGGGTGCAAGCCATTGACGGCACTCGATCTGATGGAGGCGCTCTCCATCGTCCAGAACAACGCGATTTCCGCAGCCATTCTCGACGTTTCGCTGGGCCAAGGGCAAACCTGCGAGCAGGTGGCGCGGACGCTTGCGGCAATGGGCGTTCCTTACGTGCTTCACACCGGCGACCTTGATCGCATGGACGAAGCCGTCCGGCGGCTGGGCGGAACCCTGGTGCCCAAGCCGACACCGGCCGCAGTAGTTGTGGCGCGCGCGCTCGAACCGCTGGCCGTGCGGCAATAAAGGGCCAAACCCGCTACGGGTCACGAGGCATTGCCACGACGTGAAACGTCAGACGGACCCGCTTGCACGCTTGGGCAAAGCTGCCATTGCTGAGCGCAGGCAAGGACGGTGAAATGAGCGAGCAGGAACAGGCCAGGGTGCTGGCGATGGCCGGAATCCACAATTTCCGGGACTATGGCAACTATGCCGCGCGCGGTGGTCGGTTGCGCAAGGGCGTCCTGTGGCGCTCGGGTCAGCATAGCGAGGCAACGGCTGAGGATCTCGAGAAAGTCCACGCCTTGCAGATCGCCACCGTCATCGACCTGCGCGGTGATAGCGAGCGCGCTGCCAATCGCTGCCTCAGGCACCCCGAGTTCGAGGGCAGCGTGCTTTTCCATCCTGGCGAAACTGCAAGTGCGGCTGGGCGCGCGGTGCACGAAGAGATGGCGCGGGATGTGCGCACTGCCGACGATGCGCGACAGGCCATGCTTGCTCTTTACGAAACGCTGCCATTCCGGCCTGTCCTGGTCGGGACCTACCGTCTGTACATGCACGCCTTGGCCGAACGCGAAACGCCGAGCCTGTTGCACTGTCTGGCCGGCAAGGACCGGACCGGCCTCGCCGCTGCGCTGGTCCACGATATGCTGGACGTGCACCACGATGATATCGTGGCGGACTATCTGCTCACCAATACTGCGGGCAATGCCGAGGCGCGCATCGAAGCCGGGGCGCGGCATGTGCGCGAGGGTTTCGGCATATCGATGGATGATGCCGCGGTGCGCGTGCTGATGGGCGTCGAGGCGCAATTTCTCGAGCGCGCGTTCGCAGCGATCCGGGAACGCCACGGCAGCGTGGAGGCCTATGCGCGGGAGGTGCTCGGCGTGACACCGCAGGTGCTCGCCGCGATCGAAGCAAACCTCGTCGAATAAAGAAAATCTGTCGTATAGCTGCGGAAAAAGCGGGGGGCGCGGACTGGCTTTTGCGCCCTGCGCTGCTTATCTCGCTGGCGAATGGAGGACTTTTCCCATGGCGACCACGCACAAGACCCGCATGCTCATCATCGGTTCCGGCCCGGCCGGGCTTTCCGCCGCGATCTATGGCGCGCGCGCGGGGATGCAGCCGATCGTGGTGCAGGGGCTGCAGCCCGGCGGCCAGCTGACCATCACCACCGATGTCGAGAACTACCCGGGGTTTCGCGACGTGATCCAGGGCCCGTGGCTGATGCAGGAAATGCAGGCCCAGGCCGAACATGTTGGCACGCGGATGATGTGGGACACGATCCTTGAAGTCAGCCTGGATGGCAGCCCGTTCCGCGCCGTCGGCGACAGCGGCGACATCTATGAGGGCGACGTGCTTGTCATCGCCACGGGCGCGCAGGCCAAGTGGCTCGGCGTTCCGGGCGAGCAGGAATTTTCGGGCAAGGGCGTGTCAGCTTGCGCTACCTGCGACGGGTTCTTCTATCGCGGCAAGAAGGTCGTGGTGATCGGCGGTGGCAACACTGCCGTCGAGGAAGCGCTGTACCTTACCAACCATTCGCCCGACGTGACGTTGATCCACCGCCGCGATTCCCTGCGCGCCGAGAAGATCCTGCAGGACCGTCTGTTCGCTCACCCCAACGTCAAGGTGCTGTGGAACCAGAAGGTCGACAGCTTCATCGGCGAGCCGGGCAAGGGCCTGACCGGCGTGAAGGTGATCGACACCGTGACCGGCGCGGAAAGCGTCGTCGAGACCGACGGCGCTTTCGTGGCAATCGGCCATGCCCCGGCGACCGAACTGTTCAAGGGCAAGCTCGAACTCGATGAGAGCGGCTACATCGTGGTGGAACCCGGCACGCCGAAGACCGCGATCCCCGGCGTTTTCGCCTGCGGCGACGTCATGGACCACACCTATCGCCAGGCCGTGACGGCGGCCGGGACCGGCTGCATGGCCGCGCTCGATTCCGAACGCTTCCTTGCCGAGCTGGACTTCAAGGCCGCTCAGGCGGAAGTCGCAGCAGTTTAGGGCCCAAGCACCTCGATCAGCCGCGCGTGAAGCCATTCGCGCGCGGCTTCGTCTGAAAAGCTGTGGGACGCGCTGTCGATGCGCTGGATGCGCAAGTCGGCGCTGTCCCAGACTTCGCTGAACATCTGCGCCGTCCGGTCGCGGCTGGCGAGCAGGATCGTTGCGGCGCCGCTGAAAGCCGCAAGGCCTGTCCTCATCTCCTCGACAAGGCCCGCTGGAGCAGGCGTCGGCGATGCCGCGCTGCGTAGCCCTCTGGCGAGCTTTGCGAGGTTCACCCCGCCGGTCAGCAGCCGCCAGACCTCGCGCGGGTTGGCGAGCTTGGCGAGATAACGGCTGCGGATTGCCGAGGCGGGCATGGCGTTTGGGGCTTCCTCGCCATCTATCGTCCAAGGGTTGGCGAGCACGAGAGCAGCGATCGGCAGCGCAGGCGCGTTCAGCATCAGCGCTGCGGCCGCATCGCAATTGCCGAACGCGACGATGCGGGCAACATGCGGTGCTGCGGCGCGAAATGCGGCCAGGGCTGCTGCAATATCCGGCCCGGAGTGGCGGAACGACTGATTCTCGCCCTCGCTGTCGCCGACGCCGCGTCGGTCGTAGCGGAACACTGGGTAGCCCTCTCTGGCGATGCGCGCGGCCAGTTGCGCCTGTCCGCTCCAGGCGCCCGAGCGCAGCTCATTGCCGCCGGAGACGATCAGCAGACCGGTCGAGTGACTCGCGGCCTCGCGGTCCAGCGTGCCGATAAGCGTCGCCCCCTCGCACGTGAAGGTGAGGTGGCGCCTGGTCATGCGTCGATCTCGGACAGGATCACGCGGACGAGGGCGGCGGACTGTTCGGGCGCCGCCGCTGGTTCTGCCCGCAGCCACAAGCCGCCACCGCCAAGCTGGCCCTGCGCAATGAGGTGGTGCCCCTCGATTTGTGGCAAGGCATTCTCCAGCCCGGCAATCAGCGACGCACCGCAGCGCCATCCGGCAAGTTCCAGCCCTTCGCTGCGGCCAAGTTCGAGCAGCGCCGCACTGTCCTCCTGCACACCGGCTTCGCGTGAGGCAATCACGCGGGCGCGGATCATCTGGCGCAGGATCGCCGCACCCTTTGCAGGTTCGAGCGCCCAGCCCGGCAGTGCGTTGGGAAACACCAGAGCGCCACCACGTACCGCCAGCACGTCGGTCGCCCGGAAGTGGCGTGACGCCAGCTGCATCGCGCTGCGCCAACCGTGGAGGCTCTGCGCCTCGAACTGCTGCAGGCTTTCGTGGCAACCTGGCAGGTCGGGCAGGAAGCTGTCGATTCCTGCGTCATCCAGCAGGCGCATGGCATCGACCAGCATCCGCCGCATGCGGTTGGCTTCGTCGAACAAAGGCGGGACGATCAGCAGGCGTTTTTCACGGCCGCGATCGAAGGCAAGCGCATACTCCTCGCTCTGGCCTTCGGGGCCGGGGCAAGGCCAGCGCGCGATCACGCCGTGACTTTGGCTTCCAGGAACGATCGCAGGTTGCCGAAGGTCTCCAGCAGTTCGCCATCGACCTCGTCGTCCTCGATCACGATGTCGAGCCGGTCCTCGATCTCGGTGAGCAGGCCGGCCACGGCCATCGAATCAAGCTCGGGCAGTTCCCCGAACAGGCCGGTCGAAGCATCGAAAGCGGCCACGCGCTCGGCCGAAAGACCAAGAACGTCCTTTAGGATCGCGCGCAGGGTGCTGTCGGTGTCGCTCATCAGTGTCCAGCTGCCGTTATCAGTTTCATCGGGCCCTTAACCATGGCGGTTCCTGGAGACAAGGGGGCGCAGTGTTCGTGCGGCAAGCGCGCGGACCAGGGAAGGCCAGTGACGGATGGCGTTCTTGCGCCATGCCCGCACGCGCCAGCGGATCCGCACATCTTCCATCCAGTCGCGCTTGTAGGGATCATCGCCAGTGCCGAAATCGATAAGCGATACTCTATCGCAGTCGATCACATGCTCGAACATTGCCGAGCTGAGCAGCGTTCCCGGCGATTGCTTGCGGAAGCGTTCATCATGCGCAAGCTTGTGAATGAAAGCGGTGCCGCCCTCGACAGTCCAGAACTGCGCGGCGACTGGTTGGCCATCCACCTCGGCAATGCCAAGGCGCAAGCGGCCGGCCTTGCCCTCCATTTCGGCCCATGCCCGAAGAAAATCAGGCGACCCTTCGCCGGGCTTCCAGCTCAGCTTGTAGACCGTCTCGTAAGCGTCCCAATCGGCTTGGGAAAACTGCGTTGCGAGCCGCAGCGTGACTTCGCCTTTCCGGCTCTTGCGCCGGAAGGTTTCGCGCAATGCCCCGGGGCGATCTACCCAGTATTGGGCAAAGCTCCGTCCGTTCACGGCAAGCACGTGGTTGCTGTCGCAGGGCTCGGCGAGCGCGATCCAGCCAGCCTTGCGGAATGCGGAAGCAAGGGCTGTGGCGTCGTCCTCCGGCAAAGGAGCAAACATCGCCCGGTTATGGGGAAGGCTTCGCACGATCTCTGAAAGATGTCTTCCATCACCCAGAAAACGCACGAAAAAACTGTACCAGTTGGCAAGCGTTGCAATCTGCCCATGGTCTTCCAGCCAGGGCATGGCGGTGCATCCCTGCTCGTCCGCGGCAATGGTGACCCGCGCTTTCGCCTCGTCGAGGCAATGCGCTGCGAGCAGGGCAAGCCAGTCGAGCCGCTCGAACGGCGAAGCGCCCTGAGCCGCGATAACGCGCGGGTCCGCTTGCGCTTCCTTAAGACTGGCGTGATAGACGTCCAACGCTCTTGCCATTCCCTATCGAGACCCGAGTGCCACAAACGCCCGATCCCACCGTGTATCCGCTCGACCACCTTGCCTTGCGCGGCGAGCGTGATGCCCCTGCACTGGTGCTCAAGGACCGCACGCTTAGCCATGAAGCGTTAAATGCACGTGTAGGAACCCTTGCGAAGTGGTTGAAATCGCGCGTCGGCGAACCCGGTGGCCGGGTGGCGACCTGGCTGCCCAAGACCGAGCTTGCCTGCCTGATGCCACTGGCTGCGGTACGGGCCGGGCTGGTCCACGTACCGATCAACCCGCTGCTCAAGCGCGCACAGGCGGCGCACATCCTGGCTGACAGCGGGGCCGCGCTGCTGATTTCGAACAAGGGCCGCCTCGATACGCTGGAGGAGGGCGACGCACCTTGCCGGGCGATTGAGGAGGCTGCTGTTTGGGCCGAAGCGGAGGCCGAAGGTGGCGCACTTCCGCCGTCTGACGCAGAGCCGGACAGCCTTGCCGCCATTCTCTATACCAGTGGCTCTACCGGGCGTCCGAAGGGAGTGATGCTCAGCCAGGCCAATCTTTGGCTGGGGGCCGTCAGCGTTGCGTATTACCTGCGGATCGCGCCACAGGACCGCGTGCTTGCCGTACTCCCGCTCGCATTCGACTATGGTCAGAATCAGCTGCTGTCCACGTGGTACGCCGGGGGCAGCGTGGTACCGCTGGATTATCTCACGCCGCGCGATGTGGTAAAGGCAGTTGCCCGACATGGCATCACTACAATCGCTGCAGTGCCGCCGCTCTGGCTGCAACTGGTGGAACTGGAATGGCCGCAGGACGCCGCGCAATCGCTCAAGCGATTGACAAACAGCGGCGGCGCCTTGACGCCATCGCTGGTCCGCGCGCTGCGGACAAAATTCCCGGTGGCCGACCTCTATGCCATGTACGGGCTGACCGAGGCCTTCCGGTCGACCTACCTCGATCCCGCGCTGGTCGACGAGCATCCCACCTCGATCGGTAGTGCCATTCCCTTTGCAGAAGTTCTTGTCATCAATGACATGGGCGAAGAAGCTCAAGCCGAGGAAGAAGGTGAACTGGTCCACGCAGGGCCGCTGGTTGCGCAAGGATACTGGCAGGACGCAGTGCGCACGGCGGAGCGGTTCAGGCCTGCGCCGGCGTTCTCGAAGCTTGGCGGCATGGCCGTCTGGTCGGGGGACCGGGTGAAGCGCGATGCGCAAGGGTTGCTGCATTTCGTCGGCAGGCGTGACGCCATGATCAAGACCAGCGGCAATCGCGTCAGCCCGCAGGAGGTCGAAGAAGCTGCGGTTGCCACAGGCATCGTTGCCGAGGCGGTAGCGCTGGGACTGCCCGATCCGCAACTGGGGCAAGCGATCCATCTCGTGGCGCGAGCGATGCTCGGCGCCGACAAGGACGGCCTGGTTCCTGCCCTGACCCGCGTCTTGCCGAATTTCATGGTGCCGCGCCACGTCCATTGGCGGGAGATCATGCCCGTGAGTCCCAATGGCAAGCTTGACCGGGTTGCGCTGGCTGCAGAACTGGCCGAGGAGACGCAGGCATGAAGCCGCTCGGCCCTATTCCATCGGGTTACACCGCCATCGACGGTGTCCTGGCAATCGCCGGGCGCAAGGCGACCGAACTTGTTGCGGAAGCGGGCGTAACGCCCCTGTTCGTATATTCGCGCGATCTTCTGACGGCGCGGGTGGCGGCATTGCGCGCCGCGATGCCGGAACGGCTTTCCATCCATTATGCAGTCAAGGCAAACCCTTACGGGCCATTGCTCAAGCATATGCTCGGGCTGGTGGATGGTTTCGATATCGCGTCAGGCGGCGAACTATCCATCGTCCGCGCGGCGGGCGTTGACCCGGCCCGGGTCAGCTTCGCGGGCCCCGGCAAGCGCGACGCGGAGCTTGAAGCAGCGATTGCGGCGGGAGCAACCCTGAACCTCGAATCCGAGGGGGAAGCCAGCCGCGCTCTGGCCATTGCCGAACGAGTGGGCGTTCGTCCCCGGCTTGCCATTCGGGTCAATCCGGATTTCGACCTCAAAGGGTCGGGCATGAAGATGGGCGGCGGGGCCAAGCCCTTCGGCATCGATGCGGAACGCGTACCGGCGCTCGCGCGCAAGTTGCTTGCTGCAGGAGCGGACTGGCAGGGTTTCCATATCTTTGCCGGAAGCCAGGCGCTTTCAGCCGACGCGATCATCGAGACTCAGGGCCAGACCCTGGCACTGGCGGCGCGCCTTGCCGAGGAAACCGGGGTTCCTCTGCCGAAGTGCAATCTCGGCGGCGGGTTCGGCATTCCCTATTTCCCGGGGGATGAACCAGTCGACATCGGCGCGGTCGGCGAGGCCTTGGCCGAGCGCTTTGCCGATCTGCCCGAAGTTCTGCGCGACACGGCGTTCTGCATCGAGCTTGGCCGCTATCTCGTTGGCGAAGCAGGCGTTTATCTTGCGACCGTGGTGGATCGCAAGGAGAGCCATGGCGAGATCTACCTCGTCACCGATGGCGGCCTGCATCACCAGCTAGCCGCCTCGGGCAACTTCGGCACAGTGGTCAGGCGCAATTATCCCAGTGCCATCGCCACGCGCTTCGATGCGCCGGTAGAGGAGGAGGCGAGCATTGTCGGATGCCTGTGCACTCCGCTCGATCGGCTGGCCGACAAGGGTGGTTTCCCGCGGGCTGACGTCGGCGATATCGTCGCCATTTTCTGCGCCGGTGCCTATGGAGCGAGCGCCAGCCCGGCGATGTTCCTTGGCCAAGGGCCGGCCGCGGAAATGCTTGTCTGACAAGTGCATAGGTTCCGGCTGTTAACGGATGACTCCGCGCCAGTCCCGTTACGGGACGGCGGCGAATGGGCGCTTGGCGTCACGCCTTCAAGCAATCAAGGCTAACGCAATCTTCACCCTTTTTGGCGATAGCCAGCGGTGATTTGCGGACCTGCGCATGCGGCTGACGAGGCTTTTGCGCAGGAGCCACCGCAGCAAGAAGGACAGTTCATGCCGTTCAATTCCCGCCTGACCCGTATGCTTGCCGGCACGGCCATGCTGAGCCTTGCCCTGTCTGGCTGTGGCGGAGTTGGGGCAGGTCCGCAGTTGCCACCTGCCTCGTTCGTGGCGCTGCAGGAGGGCCCCGGCGAGGAGTACGTGATCGGCCCGCTCGATGAACTGACCATCTTCGTCTGGCGCAATCCTGAACTCGGCGCGAGCGTGCAGGTCCGGCCGGACGGGCGCATCACCACGCCGTTGATCACCGATATGCCTGCGGTCGGAAAGACGCCCTCCATGCTGGCCGAGGACATCAAGCTTCAGCTCTCGCAGTACATCCAGGAGCCCATCGTCTCGGTCATCGTAAACAGGTTTGCCGGGACCTTCAGTCAGCAGGTGCGCATTGTCGGCGCCACCGAAAAGCCGGCCTCGATCCCGTTCCGCGCCAACATGACGCTGCTGGACGCGATGATCGCGGTTGGCGGGCTTTCGGAATATGCCGCGGGCAACAAGGCGCGGCTGGTGCGGTTCGACAAGCAGTCGGGCGCGCAGAAGGAATACGCGGTGCGCATCGGCGATCTGCTGCGCAAGGGCGATACCAAGGCCAACGTGCTGCTTATGCCCGGCGACGTGATCATCATCCCCGAGAGCACGTTCTGAGCGCGCGCCGATGACCAGCATTTACGAGGAAGTGCGCATTGCGCTCCATGGCATCTGGCACCGGCGCTGGATTGCGCTGGGCATCACATGGGCCGTCTGCCTGCTCGGTTGGCTGGTGGTGGCGATGGTGCCCAACAGCTATGAATCCAAGGCGCGCATCTTCGTCCAGATCGATGACGTCCTGGCCGACCAGATCGGCATTGGTGGCGACCGAAAGCGCGATATCGAGCGTGTCCGCCAGACCCTGACGAGCGCGGTGAACCTTGAAAAGGTCGTCCGCGCAACCCGGCTGGGCGACAAGGTTACGACCGACAAGCAGATGCAGGCCGCGGTCGAGAGCCTCGGCAAGCAGGTGACGGTGGTCAGCCAGCAGGACAACCTGTTCGAGATTACCGGCACGGCTGGAGGCGGTGGCCGCAACGATGGCGAGAACGCCAAGCTTGCGCAGGACGTGGTCCAGAAGATGATCGACATCTTCCGCGAGGAGAACCTTGCAGGCGGCCGAGGCGAGATGACCGACACGCTGGCCTTCATGGACCAGCAGCTGGCCGACCGGAAGAAGGCCCTCGAAGAAGCAGAACTGAAGCGCACCGAGTTCGAATCGAAGAATGCTGGCTTCATCCCCGGCGCAGGTTCGTTGACCACCCGGCTCGAGGCCGCGCGCAACCAGATGCGCGATGTCGAATCCAACCTGCTCGCGGCACAGAGCGCGCTGGCCTCGATCAACGGCCAGCTTTCGGGCACCCCGCAGACCATTGCCATTCCCGGCGTTTCGGGCGGGGCCAAGGGCGCTCTGGCCCAGGCCATGTCGGATCTGGGATCGATGCGCGCGCGGGGGCTGACCGACAGCCATCCCGACGTGATCTCGGCCAAGGCGCAAATTGCCAACCTGCAGAAGGCTGCGGCAGGCGAGGGCGGTGGCGGCGGTGCGCCCAACCCTGCCTATAGCTCGCTCGTGTCGATCAAGGCCGACCGCGAGGCCAGCCTCGTTTCCTTGCAATCGCGCCGCGCGTCGCTTCAGGCAGAAATTTCGCAACTGACCGCGCAGCAGTACAGCGAGCCGACCGTGGCAGCCGAGGCTGCGCGCATCAATCGCGATTACGACGTGCTCAAGGAGCAATACGACAAGCTCCTGCGCGACCGTGAGCAGCTGCGCCTGCGCGGCCAGGTCGAGACCGAGCGCGATGCGGTGAAGTTCGAGGTGATCGATCCGCCGACGATGCCACGCGGTCCTGCTGCGCCAGACCGGCCGCTGTTGTTGTTCCTTGTGCTGATCGTCGGCATCGGCGCGGGCTGTGGCGGCGCCTTCGCGCTGGGCCAGCTCAAGTCCGCCTATTCCACCACCGGCCAGCTGGAGCGTGCCACCGGCCTGCCCGTGCTCGGCGCGATTTCCGAGGCGATCACGCGCGAAACCCGTGCCCAGCGCGCCAAGCGCCTGAAATATTGGGCGGGCGGCGTGGCGGGCCTGTTCGTCGTCCTCTTCGTCCTGCTCGGCGTCGAGATGCTCAAGCGCGGCATGGTGGCCTGAGGAGACATGCGATGACCGATCAGAGCAAGATTCCTCTCCCGGCAAGCGGCCCCTCGCTGATCGAGCGCGCTTCGGGCACCTTCGATTTCCGCACGTTGACGCGCCCGGTTGTGCCCGACCTTCCGCCCGCGCCGGTGCCGAAGGTCGCGCCAGTGCCAGCGCCCAGGTCTGTGGCCGAGCCCGTCACGCCTGAACCGATCGTCCGGTCCGAGCCGCCGGTGCGTCCGTTCACTGGCGAGCGCCACGCGATCGACCGCGCGCATTTGCGCGAACAGTGCCTGATCGAGCCCGAGGGCGGGGTGACCGGCCTGCTCGAGGAATTTCGCATCGTGAAGCGCCAACTGCTGCGCACGGCGGCAGACGAGCGGGTCGAGCATGGCGAGCGCATTCTTGTCGCTTCGGCCCACCCGGGTGAGGGCAAGTCCTTCTGTGCGGTCAACCTCGCGCTGTCGATGGCGGCGGAGAAGGACACCGAAGTCCTGCTGGTCGATGCCGATTTCGCCAAGCCTTCGGTTCTCTCCACGCTCGGCCTGCCAGGCGGGAAGGGTTTGATGGACGCGCTGGCCGATCCGGACATTGCCGTGGAAGACTGCGTGATCGGCACCGACATCGCCGGGCTCTACGTCCTGCCAGCCGGCAATGCGACGGGGTCCGACACCGAATACCTCGCCTCCGCCCGTACCGAGGTTGTGCTGGCCCGGCTGACGGCCCATGCCCCGAACCGCGTGGTCATATTCGATTCGCCGCCGGTACTGGCAGCTTCGCCTGCCAGCGTCCTGGCCAATCACGTCGGGCAGACCGTGATGGTGGTGCGCGCCGATATCACCGGCGAAGCCGCGCTGCGCGATGCCGTGAGCCTGCTCTCGGCCTGCGAGGACATCAAGCTCCTGCTCAACGGCACGCGGTTCTCGACCACCGGTCGCCGCTTCGGCACTTACTATGGATACAAGGAATGACCCGGATGCGGCTTCCTTCGCGCCTTTCAGTGCGCCTGCTCACGCTTGCCGGGGCGATGCTCGTGGCAGGTCCGCTTCACGCGCAATCGCTCGATTACGAGAGCGTCGATGGTGATGCGCCCTCGGGCAAGGCCGATGCTCCGCGCAAGGGCGGGGGCCTGACCTCGCGCGGTGCCGGTGGCGGCCCTCGCGCCACGATCACGCCCTACATCGAAGCCACGCAGAACGTGCTGTGGGAGCTCTCGCCCGGTGACGAAGTGCTGACCTACAGCA
The DNA here is from genome assembly GCF_058793515.1 of Novosphingobium sp. GW835-FHT14H07. Lineage (NCBI taxonomy): Bacteria > Pseudomonadati > Pseudomonadota > Alphaproteobacteria > Sphingomonadales > Sphingomonadaceae > Novosphingobium > Novosphingobium sp. GW835-FHT14H07. The sequence goes on along the minus strand of NZ_JBXAFX010000008.1, from coordinate 126,607 downwards.
CGATCGCGGCCGGTGTCGACATGACGCTCAACGGTCGTCGCACACAAGGCGCCGTCTCGGTCCGCTATGAGCGGAGGATATCGCAGACGGATCGCGTGCGTGACGGGGATACGCTTTCCGGCCTCGCGCGCGTCAAGCATGACCTGATCCCGCGCACTCTCTCGGTCGAAGCTGGTGCGCTTGCGGCCCGCACACGCGTCGAGGGCAGCGGCGCGTCGACGCTCAATCCGCTCGCCGCCGACGACGCGGTAAGCCAGGTCTATTCGCTCTACGCCGGACCTGCCGTTTCCACCCACGTGGGCGACGTTGCGCTGTCTGGCTCCTACATCCTCGGTTACACCAAGGTGCAGCAGAAGGATGCCCTTCAGCTTTCCCCGGGGCAGGCACTGACCGACATCTTCGACGATTCCGTATCGCAGTCGGCGCAAGTCTCTGCAGGCATTGCGCCCGATACGGTCCTTCCAGTGGGCATAACGGCCAGCGGATCGTACTACCAGGAAGACGTGAGCAACCTCGATCAGCGCGTGCGTGACATGCGCGCAGGCGTGCAGGTCACCTATCCCGTCACGATGGAACTCGCCCTCGTTGGCGCGGTCGGATACGAGGATGTGGAGGTATCTGCCCGTGATGCCGTGCGCGATGCCGCTGGCGTGCCGGTGATCGGCAGCAACGGCCGCTACGTCACCGACAAGTCGCAGGCCCGCAAGCTGGCTTACGATACCGAAGGCTTTACCTGGGACGCAGGCGTGATGTGGCGGCCGAGCCGACGCACTGCACTCTCTGCCTTTGTCGGTCGCCGCTATGACAGCACGACCTACTACGGCAGCTTCTCCTACAACCCGAACGTGCGCAGCTCGCTGACAGTCGCCGTCTACGACAACGTGTCGGGCTTTGGCGGGCAGGTGAACCGCGCGCTGCGCGATCTGCCGACCGATTTCCAGGTCAACCGCGATCCGTTCAACGGCCAGATCAGCGGTTGCGCCATCGGCTCCGAATCCGGCGGCTGCGTCAACAACGCGCTGTCCTCGGTCGCAAGTTCGGTGTTCCGCGCCCGCGGCGTCAACGCCACTTATGCCCACCGCCTCGGCCGCCTGCAGGCCGGGGTTGGCGCAGGCTACATCCGCCGCAAGTACATCGCTCGGGAGGATTCGGTTCTTGGCGCTGCGAATGGCTTGGTGGACGAAAGCTTTTATGTCGACGCCGGGCTCAACGGCCCGATCGACCGGCGGTCGAGCTTCGCCGTTTCGGCTTATGCCGCGTGGTTCGAGTCGGGCGCTTCGAGCCTTGGCGACGTGACCACGGTGGGCGTCAACGCCGCCTACTTCCGCAACCTGACGGACCGCCTCGTGGCGACCGCAGCGGTCGGTTTGGATAGTGTTAACCGTAAAGTGATTGAAGACGAAGTAATCGCATCGGGCCTTGTTGGCCTGCGCTATTCCTTCTGATGCCCGGAGACGGCTTCGATGTACGATGAATTTTATGGACTTACCGGCCGTCCGTTCCAGCTGACGCCCGATCCGCGCTTCTATTTCGAAAGCGGAACGCACCGTAAGGCCTTGTCTTACCTCGGTTATGGCCTTGCTCAGGGTGAGGGCTTCATCGTCATCACCGGCGAAGTCGGCGCGGGCAAGTCGACGCTCGCAGCGCACCTCATGGCGACGGTCGATCGCCAGCGACTCACCGCTGCCCAGATCGTCACCTCGGCGCTCGATGGCGCGGAACTGATTCACGTCGCCGCTCGCGCCTTCGGACTGGAAGTGGCGGGCCACGACAAGGCCACCGCACTCGCCCAGATCGAGGCGTTCCTGCATCATGAAGCGCGCGAAGGCCGCCGCTGCCTGCTGGTGGTTGATGAATCGCAGAACCTTTCGGTCGAAGCGCTCGAAGAGCTGCGCATGCTTTCCAACTTCCAGTTGGGCGCGCACCCGCTGCTGCAGATCCTGTTGCTCGGCCAGCCTGAGTTCCGCACGCTGATCCAGACGTCGCCCGAGCTCGAGCAATTGCGCCAGCGCGTCATCGCCTCGCATCACCTTGATGCGATGGAGCCGGCTGAAGTCGGCAGCTATGTCGAGCATCGCCTTGCGCTGGTCGGCTGGCAAGGGCGTCCGCAGTTCGATGCGCGCGTCTATGCCGATCTCGCCAAGGCCAGCGGCGGCGTGCCCCGCCGGATCAACCAGATCGTCAACCGTCTGATGCTGATGGGCGCGGTGGACCAGCGCGATCATATCGATGCAGCAATGCTGCAGGCCGTGCTGGCGGACCTTGCGGGCGATGGCGCTTTCGGCAAGCCGCAGGTCTCGGTCGCCCCCGCTCCCTTGGCCGATGTGCCCCAGGTTGACCTTCCGGCCGCTGCGACGCCTGCTGCCGCGCCGGCCCTGGACGAGAGCGCATGGCGTGCCGCTCTGGCTGAACGCGACGAGCAGATTGCCGAACTCCAGCAGGCGATCATCGAACTGGCCGACATGCGCGCCGCGCCAGTCGCGCCGCTGCCGGACTTCGATCTTGCCGCGCAGCTTGAAGAAGCCAATCGCCGCATCGCCGCTCTCGAAGCACGTCCCGGCGATGACGGTGTGCTGGCTGCACTGGCAGAGGCCCAGCGTACGATTGCCGCGCTGGAATCACGGACCAGCGAGCAGGAACAGGCCATTCGCCACACCCTGACCATGCTGATCGAGTGGATCGAGGCCGAAGACTTCCATCGCGCCGCTGCGTGAGCGGCGTCATAAGGGGTGAACAGATGTCGTCCGGGGTGCTCAACGGCCAAGTGCTGAATGGCCAGATGCTGAACGGACTCTCTGTCGACGTCGAGGACTGGTTCCAGGTCGGCGCGTTCGAAACCGTGATTGACCGCAAGGACTGGGACGGGCTCGATTGCCGGGTCGAGCGCAATTGCGAGCAGATCCTTTCTCTGTTCGAGGAAGCGGGCGTGAAGGGAACGTTCTTCACGCTTGGCTGGATTGCCGAGCGCTACCCGGCGATGATGCGCCGGATCGCTGGCGCAGGGCACGAGATCGCCAGCCATGGCTGGGATCACGCCCGCGTATTCACGCTGGGCCGCGAAGCCTTTGCTGCCGACATCGCACGCGCGCGCAAGGTGCTGGAAGACGTGACCGGGCAGCGCGTCGCTGGCTATCGTGCGCCAAGCTTTTCCATCGATGCCCGCACTCCCTGGGCATATGAGGTGCTGGCAGAGGAGGGCTACGTCTACTCCTCCTCGGTCGCGCCTGTCGTGCATGACCACTATGGCTGGCGCGAGGCACCGCGGTTTGCGTTCCGCCCCATCGAGGGCGCGGACCTGATCGAGATACCGGTCACGACGGCAGAGGTGGCAGGGAGACGGATGGCGGCAGGCGGTGGCGGCTTCTTCCGGCTGCTGCCCTATGCCGTCTCGCGCTGGGCGATCCGCCAAGTCAATGAACGTGACGGCCGGCCGGCGGTGTTCTATTTCCACCCCTGGGAGATCGACCCCGACCAGCCGCGCCCCGCCGTCGCCCCGCTCAAGTCGCGCTTGCGGCACTACACCAATCTCGATGTCATGGCGGCAAAGCTGTCGCGTCTGGTGCGTGAGTTCCGCTGGGGCCGGATGGACGAGGTTGCCGCCACGGAAGCTGCGCGAGCGCCGTTGAGCCGCGCAGCATGAACGCGCCATTCTTTCTCGCCAGTTCCGTTGTACGCCTCGGCGGTCCCGATGACCGGGGGGCTGTGGCGCGCTTTTTGGCCGATCATCCCAATGCCACTGCCTTTCACCGGCCAGAATGGCTTGACGCGGTAGAACGCTCGACTGGCCACCGCACGCACATCCTGATTTCGGAGCAGGACGGTGTGATCCGCGCCGTGCTGCCCCTGCATGAAGTCCATTCGCCGCTGTTCGGCCGCGCGCTGGTCTCCACCGGCTTTGGCGTGGGCGGCGGCGTTGTCGGCGAGGGCAGCCCGGCGCTATTCATTGCCGCGCAGGAACTGGCAGTGCGCCTGAACTGTCCGACCATCGAGCTTCGCGGCGGTCCTTTGCCGGAAGGCGAGGGCTGGCACATCAAGACAGACAGCCACGCAGGCTTCGTCACGGCGCTTGCCGCAGATGATGAAGCGCAACTACTGGCCATCCCGCGCAAGCAGCGCGCCGAGGTGCGGCGTGGCCTGGGTTATGGCATGGAAGTGCGGACCGGCAGCAGCGCCGAGGATCGCGCGATGCACTATGCGGTCTATGCCGAATCCGTCCGCAATCTCGGCACGCCGGTTTTCCCGAAACGCCTGTTCGATGCAGTGCTGGACGGCTTCGGCGATGACGCTGACATCCTGACCGTGGTCAGTGACGGGCAGCCGCTCGCCTCGGTACTGAGCCTCTATCACCGCGGCGCAGTCATGCCCTACTGGGGCGGCGGCACCTTCGCGGCGCGGACGATGCGTGCCAACGATGTGATGTACTATGCGCTGATGAACCATGCGCGCGTGCGGGGCTGCGATCGGTTCGATTTTGGCAGGTCCAAGGTTGATACCGGCGCCTACCACTTCAAGCGCAACTGGGGCTTCACGCCAGAGCCACTGGCTTATGCGACGTGGACCGCCGATGGGCAGGCCCCGCGCGACGTCAATCCGCTCAGCCCGCAGTACAAGGCCAAGATCGCATTGTGGCAGAAGCTGCCGCTTGGCCTCGCCAACCGTGTCGGCCCGCTGATCGCGCAAGGCCTGGCATGAGCGAGGTCCTGTTCCTTGCCCATCGCATCCCGTTTCCGCCCGATCGCGGCGACAAGATCCGGTCGTGCCACGTCCTCCGGCACATTGCAGGCCTTGCACCGGTGCACGTGGCGTGCTTCGCCGACGACGAGGGCGATATGGCGCACGAGCCGGACCTTGCCGCCGTCGCCGCTTCCCATTGCCTTGTCCGGCGGTCGCGCTCGCTCAAGATCGCCGCGCTTGAGGCGCTGGCGTCGGGCAAGCCCGTGAGCCTGACGGCTTTCGCGGACAAGCGCATCTCGGCTTACGTGGCCAAGGTTCTCGCCACCCGTCCGATCTCGGCCATCTACGTTTTCTCCGGCCAGATGGCCCAATACGTGCCGACGGACTTCGCAGGTCGTGTCGTGATGGACTTTGTCGACGTCGATTCGGCAAAGTTCGAATCCTACGCAGGGCAGGCCCGCTTTCCTTTGGCTCATCTCTACGCGCGTGAAGCTCGGCTGCTGTCGCGTTTCGAAAGCGATGTTGCTCGCCGTGTCAATGCAAGCCTGCTGGTGACGCCGGAAGAAGCCGCCCTGTTTCGCCAGCGCCTTCTGCCGGGCGCTGACCCCGCCGTTCTGGCGCTGGGCAATGGCATCGACACCGGCTTCTTTGACCCTGAAGGAGTGCCGCTTGCTCCCGAGCTTGAGGGGCAGGGGCCGCACATCACCTTCACTGGCCAGATGGACTACCCCCCGAACATCGCGGCCGTGGAGATGTTTGCGCAGGCGGTCATGCCGCAGATCCGCGCGGTATTTCCGCAAGCCCGCTTCAACGTCGTGGGCCGCGCGCCGACGCTCGCCGTTCGCGCGCTCGAAGGCGTCCACGGCACTCGCGTGACCGGCGCGGTGATCGATGTCCGACCGTGGCTGGCTGGCGCGGATATGGTGGTTGCTCCGCTGACCATCGCGCGCGGCGTGCAGAACAAGGTGCTCGAAGCCATGGCGATGGCACGCCCGGTGCTGGCCACGCCCGAAGCCGCCACCGGCATCCCCGCGCGCGACGGGCAGGAACTCGTAGTCGCAAACGGCGCCGAAGCCTTGGCGAAAGCCGCGCTGAGCTTGCTTCACGACAAGGTCCGGGCGGGCACGATCGGTCAGTCTGCCCGCTCCTTCGTCGTAGAAAAGTGCGGCTGGGCAGGCGTACTTGCCCCGCTGGCCGGCTTGCTCGGTCTTACGGCTCCTGAGGGTTCACGTGCCGCAGCCTGATCTGACCCTGAAAGCGCCGCTCTTGCAGCGCTGGGCCAATCTGCCCGCAGCGTGGCGGCGCGCGCTCGCTTGTCTTGCCATCGCCTGGGCCTGCAACGTCGCGCTTTTCGCTACCGACTGGCGCGAGATGTTCCTGCAATGGTGGGACAGCTCGACTTACAATCACGTCCTTCTGATTCCCTTCATCCTGGCTTGGCTGATCTCGCTACGCTGGCGCGAGGTGGTGAAACTCGAGCCGCAGGCCTGGTGGCCCGGCCTGGTGTTCTTTGGCGGGGCGGCGTTCCTTTGGCTTCTTGGAACATTTGCGGGTCTGTCGCTGGCCACGCAGCTTGGCGTTGTCCTGATGGCGCAGGCAAGTGCAGTGGTCCTCCTCGGCCCCAGGGTCTGCGCCGGTCTGCTCTTTCCGATTGCCTACATGCTGTTTCTGGTGCCGGCCGGAGACGAGCTGATCCCGTTCCTGCAGACGATTACCGCACACATGACGATGGCGCTGCTCGATGCGAGCCAGGTGCCGGCGCATATCGAAGGTGTCTTCATCACCACGCCGGGCGGCTATTTCGAAGTGGCCGAGGCCTGTTCTGGCGTCAAGTTCCTCATCGCGATGATCGCGTACGGCGCGTTGGTCGCCAACGTCTGCTTCGCCTCGTGGAGCCGTCGCATCGCGTTCATGGGTTTGAGCATCGCCATGCCGATCCTGGCGAATGGCGTGCGGGCCTGGGGCACCATCTTCATCGCCGAACACCGCGGCATCGAATTCGCCGCCGGGTTCGATCATATCTTCTACGGCTGGATCTTCTTCGCGCTGGTGATGGCGCTGGTCATGGTCATGGCCTGGCGCTTTTTCGACCGCGCGATCGATGATCGCATGATCGATGCCGAAGCCATTCAGGCCAACCGTCTGCTGAGCGCACTTTCGCAATATCGGATCGGACCGCCGAGGGCGCTTGCGGCGCTCGCTGCTCTGGCGCTGATCTTCAGCGGGTGGAGCGCCTGGGCCGGTCGCCTCGAGGCACCGATGCCGGCACGGATAGACTTTGCCCCGATCTCTGGCTGGAAGCAGATCGACTTCACGCCTCAGGTGCCATGGAAGCCGCTGCATTCGGGCGCCTCGCACGTCCTTCTCGGCCGTTTCCGCGATGCTTCAGGCCATGTCGTGGACATATCGTTCGCGCTCTACGCGGCGCAGGCCGATGGCCGCGAGGCCGGCGGTTTCGGACAGGGCGCCATACCGCTCGACAGCGGGTGGGCGTGGGAAAGGTCCGCTGCTCCGCTCGCCGGAGGCCTTGCTGAGCGCATCCAGGCAGCAGGTCCGGTCCATCGTCTTGCCGAGAGCTACTATCGCTCCGGCCCGCTCATCACCGGTAGCAACACGCGCCTGAAGCTTGCCAACATCGTTGACCGTCTGCTGCTGCGGACCCGCAGCACGGCCGCGCTGATCCTGTCGGCGGAAGACGGTGTTCCCGGCCAGCCTCCCGCCGAAGCCTCCCTTCGCGCCGCCATTGCCGCGATCGGGCCGGTCGAAGCGTGGATGGACCGCACGGCTGCAGGGCGCTAGGTCCCGTTCGCATGTGCGGAATCGCCGGAATCATCCATACCGAAGGTCTCAAGCCTGTCGATCCGGAACGGGTCCGGCGGATGTGCGATGCCATTGCCCATCGCGGGCCTGATGGCGAAGGCGTCTGGACGGCGCCGGGCGTCGGCCTCGGCCATCGCCGCCTGTCCATCATCGACCTCGCCGGATCGCCACAGCCGATGCTCGCGGCTGAAGGCGATGCGGCCATCGTCTTCAACGGCGAGATCTACAACTACAGGGAACTTCGCAGTGACCTGATTGCGCTCGGCGCAACCTTCCGCACCGATGGCGACACCGAGGTCATTCTCCAGGCCTGGCGGCATTGGGGCGTTGACTGCCTGCCGCGCCTTCACGGCATGTTCGCTTTCGCGCTGCACGACCTGCGCCAGCGCACCACCTTGCTGGCGCGAGATCGCTTTGGCGTAAAGCCGCTGTTCACCGCGCGCCTTGCCGACGGCTCCGTCATCTTTGGTTCGGAACTGAAGGCGCTGCTCGCGCACCCGTCGCTGCGGCGTGAAATCGATCCGCTGGCTGTCGAAGACTACCTTGCCTGGGGCTATGTCCCGGATCACCGCTCGATCCTCAAGGGCGTGCAGAAGCTTGCTGCCGGGCATTACCAGTTGCTTCGAGCCGATGCACCGCCATCGCCTCCGGTGCAGTGGTGGGACGTGTCCTTCGCCGATCGTGCCACCGGCAGTCGGCAGGATCTTGAGGCCCATCTGCTCCACCATATGCGCGAGGCTGTCACTTCGCGCATGCTCGCCGACGTGCCCTTGGGGGCGTTCCTTTCGGGCGGGGTTGACAGTTCAAGCGTCGTCGCGCTCATGGCCGAGGCAAGTACGGCACCGGTAAAGACCTGTTCGATCGGTTTCGATGTCGCAGCGCTCGACGAGACCGCTTATGCGGATCGGATCGCCGCGCAATATGGCACCCAGCACTGGAAGCGCACGGTTTCGCCGGAAGACTTCTCGCTGGTTGATCGGCTTGCTGCCATGTTCGACGAGCCTTTCGCCGATGCGTCGGCGCTCCCGACATTCCGGGTCTGCGAGCTGGCGCGCGAGCATGTCACGGTGGCCCTTTCCGGCGACGGGGCGGACGAGGCTTTTGCCGGTTACCGCAGGCAGACATTCCAGCACCGCGAGGAACAGGCGAGGGGCCTGTTGCCTTCCGCGCTGCGAAAGCCGGTGTTCGGGACCATGGGCCGTCTGTGGCCAAAGGCGGACTGGGCACCTCGTCCGCTTCGCGCAAGGACGACGCTGCTCAGCCTCGCCGGCAGCGGTGAGGAAGGATACGCGCGCGCCCTAGCCGTGACGTCGGCGGACTTGCGAGACACGCTCTATACGCCTGATTTCATGTCGCTGCGCGGTGAATATCGGGCCGAACAGCCGTTGATGGAGTTGATGCGCAAGGCTCCCGCCCGCTCTGGCCTGGACCGTGCCCAGTATGCGGACCTCAAGTTCTACATGCCCGGCGATATCCTGACCAAGGTCGACCGGACGAGCATGGCGGTCAGTCTGGAAGCGCGCGAACCGCTGCTTGATCATCGGCTTGTCGAATTCGGCGCGCGACTGCCCGAACGAATGCGTGTGCGAGGCAGTACGGGCAAGTGGCTCATGAAGCAGACAATGCGCCGTTATCTGCCGCAGGACGTGCTGTTTCGCCCGAAGATGGGATTCGTCACGCCGATTGCGCAGTGGCTGCGCGGTCCCTTGGCAGCGGAAGCGCGCGGTCTTGCTGCCAGCGGATCTCTAGCTGCCACCGGCTGGTTCAACAGCACACGCATCGACGCGCTTGCCGAGGCCCACATGACGGGCCGTGCCGACCACAGCCGATTGATCTGGCAGCTTCTCATGCTGCGGAAATCATTGGATCGCCTTGGTTGATTGCCTGTTAAGCGTCCCAAGCCGGTAAGGTGATCTTCACCATTGCGGACTAATCGGGTTCGGAAACAACGCCCGTGGGTCCATGCTGATGAAACTGCGCACCCCCCTGTTCCTTGCGCTGCTGATCCCGGCGTTGCTGGCGCTTACCGATTTTCTGACACCGATTGATCACGTTTTTTGGAATGTTCGGCACAAGCTGAACCAACACCAAGCCAACGGCTCCACGGTCATCGTCGAACTTGAGAGTGACAGTGACCACCCCGATTCTGACACGGTTGCTGCACCCAGGCTTGCGCGGGTGCTGGAGCAACTGCGTCCCCAGATGCCCTATCGGGTCTATGTAGATGCGCCAGTGAAGTACGGCACAGATGCTGCGGGCGATCGATTGCTGGCTGAAACAATCAGATCCTTTGGATCAGGGGTTTCTCTCGTGGTGCGTGGCCAGACGGTGGGAAGTCTCGGCCATACGTTCACGCTGCGAGATTTCCGAATGCCGCCAAAGGCGCTGTCGGACGTGGCGCCCATTGTTGTCTCTGTGTGGAACGGCAACTTTATCGATTATGCCGTCTCGTCTCCTTATTCAGTGAACATCGCCGGACGCGATTACCCCACGTTTGCTGCGTCCCTTGCAGGGAAGTATTCCGGGCTTCAGGACACCTTTGAACCGGATTTTCTGGTCGAACCTGACACGATCCCCAAGGTCGGCGAGAGGATGCTGCTTAGCGGATCCTATACGCCGGGGTTGCTCACCGGTCGTACGATCGTGGTCACGCAATCCCAGAATGTCCCCACGATCGGATATTATGGCAAGGGACGCATACACCCTCTGGCCGTCGATATCGCGGGGGCATCTGGCCTGGCCAAGCCGATCTCGCTCTCTCTCGGGCAACTGCCGCTGCTGATCATATCGTGGTTGCTGATTCGAGCGGGATCGCGTGCAGACTCTCGAAAGTCGAAGTTCACACTGCACGCCCTTGCAGTGTTCGCTCCCTTCGTCTTTGCTCCAGCTCTTCAGCTTATTGGCGTCACCGTTGATACCGGTGCAGCGTTCCTGTCGCTTATGATCTACGGCGTTGCTCGCGCCTGGCAATTGCGGGTCAGGCGAGTCCAGCATACCAGCACGTCCGGTCTGCCCAACCTTCTGGCTCTCAGTGCGCAGCCTCTTGAAGTTGGTCGTGACGTCATCGTCGCGGTGATCGGTCGCTACGAGGAGATTCTGGCAACCTTGCCGCGCGATCTTCATGGAGAATGCGCTCGCCAGATTGCGAGGAGATTATCCGTCGGCTCGGGTATCGAGACAATCTTCAACGGTGAAGGTGGTCATTTTGCGTGGACCGAAGAAGCACGTCCGCTCGAAATGCAACTCAATCACCTTGAAGGTCTGCGTGCACTGTTTTCTGCGCCTTTGCAGATTGGCACCTATACTTTTGACACCAACATTCATTTCGGACTCGATCGAAATGAAGGGCTGGATGCCCAGACTCGCGTCAATTCGGCGCTCGCGAGTGCGAACGATGCGCTCAGTTCTGGCCGCTCTGTGGAACTGTTCGAAGCGGAGCGGCTTGCCGAAGCGAGTTGGGAGCTATCGCTTCATGCTCGCATAGATGAAGGATTGCGAAACGGCGAAATCTGGCTTGCGTACCAAAGCCAGTGGGACATGCGATTGGGTCACGCTTGCGGTGCTGAAGCTCTCATCAGATGGAATCACCCGACCCGGGGGCCAATCGCACCCGATGCGTTCATACTGCAAGCGGAGCGCGCTGGCCGAATTGATGCACTGACCTACTGGGTGGTAGATGAGGCGATCACCGCTGCCCTCGCTCTGAATGCGGCGGGTCAACGTTTTCAAATGAGCATCAATCTGTCAGCACAGATGGTGGACAAGCCATCTCTCGTCTCCAACTTTGCCGAGATTGTCCGTCGTCGAAACATCGATGCCAGGCTGTTGACGATTGAAATAACAGAAACGTCGAGCGTGCGAAATCGTCCGGCCGCAGTTCAGAATCTCTCCCAACTCCGGGCCATGGGATTCCGCCTTTCCATCGATGATTTCGGTACTGGTGAGGCGAGTCTGGCATACCTTGCTGACCTGCCTAGCGACGAACTCAAACTCGACCGGCGCTTTGTTTCACGCCTGTTAACGCACGATCGCGAGCGCAGCATCATAAGCGCAACCATTGGTCTCGCGCATGCTCTTGGCCAGACTGTCGTCGCGGAGGGAATCGAGGATGACGCGACCTATCGCGCTCTCGTCGAATTGGGCTGTGACGTCGGGCAGGGCTACTACCTCGGCCGGCCGCAAGCTTTTCCAGAGTTCTGTCAGGGGCTTCTCAAAATGGGACAGCGCCGATTTGGTTTCGTTTAGAAGTTGTTAACCATACAGGTCGGTGTTAACCATGTGTCTCCAATCGTGGATGGAGGCACGAATGTCCGCAGTAAACGCCGTTATCGAAATCCTGCGCTGGCTGTTCCAGTAAGGCTATTTCGGCCCTAGTTTTTCATTGAAAAACAGGGGTTTAAACGAAAAGGCGCTGCCCGCTCCATGAGCGGCAGCGCCTGTTTCATTGGATCACCGTGAGGTTTGACGCGATTCGTGGTTAGCCGCGTAGACGGAGTTGGTTAACGCTTCAGAATCTGTCAGTCTTCGCCGTGGCCTAGCGCCAAATAGTCCTGGCTCTGCATTTCGATCAGGCGGCTGACCGTGCGATCGAACATGAAGCGACCTTCGTCGTCGCCTTTTCCGCCCCAGTCGTAAAGTTCTGCCGGTTCGGCGTCAGCGGTGGCGATCAGCTTTACCTTGTGCTCGTAAAGCGCGTCGATGAACGTGATGAAGCGTGCTGTCTCGTTGCGCAATTCCGGGCCAAGACGCGGTATCGCGACGACGATCACGGTGTGGAAATTGCGGGCAATCGCCAGATAGTCCGCCGCTCCGCGAGCTTCGCTGCACAATTTCTTGAAACTGAACACGCCGACGCCCTTCAGGCTCTTCGGGACGTGCAGCTTGCGACCGCCGCCGACGTCAAGATCGCAAGAAGGGACGTGTTCGCTGTCTTCTGGCGGATAGTCCGTCAGCCGGAAGAAGGCATCGCGCACCTTTGCGGTCGATTGTGGTCCAACCGGCACGTGCCAGGTGCCCACGCCCCGCATGCGTTCCAGCCGGTAGTCGGTCGGCCCATTGAGGGTGAGCACGTCGAGCTTGCTTCCGATCAGTTCGATGAAGGGGAGGAAGTGTTCGCGGTTTAGACCGTTCTTGTAGAGATCCTGTGGCGCACGGTTGGAGGTGGTGACGACCGTTACGCCGCCCTCGACCATCAGCGCGGTGAACAGGCGGCTCATGATCATCGCGTCGGCGCTGTTGTTGACCACCATTTCGTCGAAGCACAGCACGCGCGTTTCCGCAGCGATGGCCGCCGCGACGGGGATGATCGGGTCGCCGCTTTCCTTCTTGCGCTCCTCGCGCAGGCGGGCGTGGACATCGAGCATGAACTCGTGGAAGTGCGCGCGGCGCTTGGCGGGTAGAGCGAGGTTGTCGTGGAACAAGTCCATCAGCATGGACTTGCCGCGCCCAACTCCTCCCCACATGTAGACCCCACGCGGCGGCGGCGCTGGCTTCGCGCCGAAGAGCTTGCCGAACAGGCCAGGTGAGGGCGGAGGCGTTTCGAGTTCCTGCTGCAGCGCGTCAAGCCGAGCAGCGGCGGCGGCCTGCTCAGGGTCGGGCCGCAGTTCACCCGCAGCAACCAGCTCGCGATAGCGGGAGAGGACAGATGTCATCGCCTGATCGGCTTTTTCGGACTCGGCTTGCGGATCGTGCCGTTGAATGCGGCGATCATGTCATCGCCCTGAACGACGAGACCGCGAAGGAACACCAGGCGGCCGGTTTCGCGGAGCACTTCCGTTACCGCATCGAGTGGCTCTCCGATGCGGCCTGCACCGATGAACTGGCTGGACAAGTCGAGGGTGACCGAGCCTGCAGCGTCGCCCGCAAGGAGAGTGCGCATCGCCGCGAAGAGCGCGATGTCGATGAGGGCGAGGGTGACGCCGCCGTGGACCGCATCGAGCAGGTTGGAGTGCCGACGCTCCGGGAACATGCGCAGGCGGGCGCGGCGGATGCCATCGGCGCCTTCCTCGATCCGCGTCAGCATCCGGCCCATGGTCTGGGCGTTGAAGCGGGTCTCGTCGGTCAGGTTCCAGGTGAACCAGCCGGGTTGGTCCTCGGCCGGTTCATAACGGAAGGCTTGCTCGCTCACCGGATCAGACGAGACGCTCTGCCTGCATCTTCTTGATTTCGGCGATGGCGCGCGCGGGCGAGAGGCCCTTCGGGCAGACGTTCGCGCAGTTCATGATCGTGTGGCAGCGATAGAGGCGGAAGGGATCTTCCAGCTCGTCCAGACGCTCACCGGTCATCTCGTCGCGGCTGTCGGCCAGCCAGCGATAGGCCTGGAGCAGGATGGCGGGGCCGAGGAACTTGTCGGAGTTCCACCAGTAGCTCGGGCACGAGGTGCTGCAGCAGGCGCACAGGATGCACTCGTAAAGACCGTCGAGCTTTTCACGCTGTTCGGGCGACTGCAGACGCTCCTTACCCGAAGGCGTGGGGCTGACGGTTTGCAGCCAGGGGCGGATCGAGGCGTACTGCGCGTAGAAGTGGGTGAAATCGGGGACGAGGTCCTTGATCACCTCCATGTGCGGCAGCGGGGTGATGCGGATTTCGCCGGACAGGTCCTCGATCGCGGTGGTGCAGGCGAGGCCGTTGCGACCGTTCATGTTCATCGCGCACGAACCGCAGATCCCTTCGCGGCAGGAGCGGCGGAAGGTGAGGGTGGGGTCCTGTTCACCCTTCATCTTGATCAGCGCATCGAGCACCATCGGGCCGCACTGGTCGAGATCGATCTCGAACGTGTCATAGCGCGGGTTCTCGCCGCTGTCGGGATCGTAACGATAGACCTTGAACTTGCGGATCTTGCCGTTGGTGGCCGACGCATGGTGGCGGGCCTTGCCGGTGATCGTGGAGTTCTTCGGGAGCGAGAAGGTCGCCATCGTTCTGTCCTGTGTTGCGTGCTTTGCGGCTTGCTGAGTCGTCCTTAGCGATTGCAGCGCGGGGGGCAAGAGGCTCTGAACTGCCCGTTGGTAGAGGTGCGGCGCTTCATGGATGTGAAGAGGGGTTTACGGGGTTTACACGGTCCAGGGAAATTCGGGCTGGGCCAGTTCCGGGCGCTTCCGGGGGATTCCTGACGCAGTGTTCAGGTTTTGTTCGCATATGTGAAGTGGAGTTTGGGGCGGTGCCCCCCCCGTCAGTCGCCCGGGCGACTGCCACCGCCCCATTTGTCCTTCGGAAGAAAGGGGGGGATCCTTGCGAGAGGTTTCGGGCCGGAAGGCAGGCGAAGAGGGTTGGGCGCTCATATCGTCACCATGCCATTTCGCCGTCGTGTAGGACAGCAAAGAGTGGTCGGCTGTCTCCACTTGCAAAGGCGCCGACCTGTTGTTCGAGGAATGTCCTTGTAGGATTGCAAGGCTCTCCACTATGAAATAGAATTTGCATCCTAATTTCTGGGAGTGGGTCGTGGAATCGCGCAGAACGTTGATAAAGCTTGCCGCAGCAGGTGCCTTGGGATCAATTGCAGGCTTGCCCGGGTCTCGCGCCAGCGCTTCCGCCAAGTCCGCGGGGGCATGTTCCGTTGGCAAATCCAAGCCTGCAGCCACACCCGTATGGCGAACTGGTATCGAAGGCCAGCGCATCGCGGACCTTGGTGACGGGCGCTATCTGAACCCGATCCTTTCAGGTGACTATGCCGATCCGTCCGTGCTCAAGGACGGCGACGACTATTACATGACGCACTCCTCGTTCGATTCTGCGCCCGGGCTGTTGATCTGGCATTCGCGCGATGTGGTGAACTGGCGTCCGGTCGGCCCGGCTCTGGCCAAGCCACTGGGGACGGTGTTCGCGGTCGACATCGCGAAGCATGACGGGCGCTATTTCATCTACATCCCTTTCATGAAAGCGCCATGGTCGCCCGATCTCCCAAGTTTCGCAAACACTTACGTGATTCATGCGCCTTCGATGGCCGGCCCTTGGAGCGATCCGATCGACCTCAAGGTTGGCGGACTGATCGACCCGGGCCACGTCGTCGGCGAGGACGGCCACCGCTACCTATTCTTCAACGATGGCAAGCGCGTTCGCCTCACCGCCGATGGCCTTGCCACGGCCGGCCCGATCGAGACCGTCTACGAGGCCTGGCGATATCCCGATGACTGGATCACCGAGGCGTGGTCTCCTGAAGGCCCGAAGCTGTTCCGCAAGGGCGGCTATTTCTATCTGGTCAATGCGGTCGGCGGCACCAGCGGCCCGGCCACCGGTCACATGATCGTCGCGGCGCGGTCGCGTTCGATCAACGGACCGTGGGAGCATTGCCCGCACAATCCGATCCAGCGCACGCTTTCGAAGGATGAAATGTGGTGGTCACGCGGGCACGCCACGTGCGTCGAAGGGCCGGGCGGCAAGTGGTACATGATCTACCACGGCTATGAGAACGGCTATCACACGCTCGGCCGCCAGACCCTGCTCGAACCGATCGAATGGACTGCCGACGGATGGTTCCGCGCGACGGGCGGGGACCTTTCGAAGCCGCTGCCCAAGCCTGCGGCTGCGGCAGAAGTGCATGGGATGCCGCATTCCGACGCCTTCGAGAGCGACCGTTTCGGCACGCTGTGGAGCCTTTACGGTAGCACGCCTGCCGAGAAAGCCCGCATCGCCGTTGCCGATCGCACACTTTCGCTGAAGGCCAAGGGCACCGGTCCGTCGAACGGCGTGGTCGTCACCCAGCAGGTCGGTGACCGCGCCTACGAGGTGACCGTGGATGTCGAACTTCAAGGCCAGGTCACCGGCGGCCTTCTGCTGTTCTTTGACGACCGGCTTTACCTCGGCATGGGCATCGATGGCACGCGGATGACCAGCTATCGCGGTGGCAAGGCGTCCTATTGGCCGGAGCCTGCACCACCGGCCCGCCGCATGTTCATGCGCATCACCAACCGCGATCAGGTGGTGACATTCTACTATAGTCTCGATGGCAAGAACTGGACCCGCCACGGGGTACGCTCGGAAGTGACCGGTTATAACGCCAACACTGTCGACAACCTGCTGAGCCTGCGGCCTGCGCTTTTCGCTTCGGGCGATGGCCGAGTCCTGTTCCGCAATTTCCAATACCGCGCGTTGGAGTGACGGACGTGCCATCCTGTTGCGAGTTACGGGCTGGCGCGCCCTAGCTGTGCAGGAAATCTTCCGTCTAACAGACGTCGCATGATCCTGCGATAGGCGAAGGATTAGCGGGACGCGACGTGCGGGTGTGTGGTCTTGCGGGTGCCCCTCCACCACCTGCGGTGGTCCCCCTCCCCGGGGCGGGGAGGAATTGAAGCGGGGTTGCCCCTCTACCATCTTCGATGGTCCCTCTTCCTCCCGGCCTCCGCAGGGACAGGCGCACCGGGGAGGAATGGGGTCAGCGCAGTTTGGTGGCGGCGCCCCATTCCATCCACGCGGCCCACTTCGGCATGCCGGGCATGTACTGGTGGCCCGGGTGTTCGAGCTGGAAGCCGGCACCGAGGACCGGGGCGGTGACGGCGCGGGAAAGATGGCAGCCGCCCATCAGGGGTTTCCAGACAGGCTCGATCCGGCGCTGCCATTTCGCCACGTCGGCATCGGGGCTGAGGCCGTGTTCGAGGAACAGCAGGGTGCCGCCGGGCTTAAGGATGCGGCGCAGTTCGGACAGGACCTTGGCCGGATCATCGACCGAACAGAGCGTGTAAGTGCAGACGGCGGTGTCGAAGGTCTCGTCACAGAAGGGAATGTCCTCGCCCACGCCTTTGCGGATGTCGGCCTGCCAGCCCTTGCGGGCGGCGGCCTCGCGCGCATAGTCGAGCAGCTTGCCGGAAGGGTCAATGCCGGCGAACCCGGTGACGCGGGCGGGATCATAGAACTGCTGGTTTAGCCCACCACCGCAGCCGATCTCGAACACGCGGCCCTGCGCGCGGGGCACGACGCCGGCGCGAAGCTCCATGATGTTCGGCGACGCGCAGGCACATTTGATCATGCGCGGAACGACGTGTGCGTCCCAAACGGCTTTCAGTCCCATCCCGTTTCCCCGTCTGTTATCCGGGCAGACTGGCAAAGAGAGCGGCGCGGCGCAATTGGCCGCGCCGTGGGATTTCACTTCGCGGCGCAGCTTTCGGGGCTGAGGCCCATGGCCCAGAGGATGCCCTGATCGAGCAGTTGCAGGCTTTCGGGCTGGCTGTAGTTCTCGGGCCGGTGGCCGATGGCGGTGTAGAAGCTGCGGCCCTTGCCGAGGCAGCGGGTCCACGCGATCGGGTGATCGCCCATCGCCATCTTGCGACCGAAGCCTTCGCCGGGCTTGTAGGTGGTTTCATCGAGCGAAGCGAGGACGCGGGTGCGGGGCAGCGGGCGGACGCTGCGATCGAAGGAGTACCATTCTTCGGTCATGCGCCATTCGCCGGGCAGGCCATGGGTTGCCGGGTGGGCGCGGTCTTCCATCACGACGCGGGCTTCCTGGAACTGCGGGGCCATCGGGTGGCCGATGAAGCGCGCGCCGATCAGGGTATCGGCGTACCAGTTCCAGAAGAACTGCGGATCGCCGCCCGAGCCGTGGATGCCGGCATAGCCGCCGCCGCTTTCGACATATTTGCGGAACGCGGCGCGCTGTGGGATCGTCAGCGCATCGCCGCTGACATTGTTCCACACCACAGCGTCGAACCGGGAAAGGTCCGCTGCGTTGAAGACGCCGCCCCTGTCAGTGAAGACGATGCCCCAGCCATGGCGGGCCGCGATGCCCTTGAGCGCGGTTTCGGCGGCATTGACCGAGGGGCTGTCGCGAAAGCCGGTGATCTTGCCGAAGACGAGGATGGCCGGGCGCGGAAGATCGGCGGGGATCGCGGGGCGGTCATTGTCGTAGGTGCGGCAGCGGATGGCGACGTCGGCATTGGTGAGGCGCACCTTGGCCAAGTCCTTGTCGAGCCGGGCGCTGAGGGCGGGGTCGGTCTTGCCGAGCATGGCGAGGACCGAGCGCGGGGTGACGATGCGATCGAAGCCGGGAGGCAGGGCGCCGCCGCCGAAGGGGTGCATCATGGCATCGGCAAGGCCGGGCGAGGCGGCTTCGACCACCGCCTTGCCGGCGGGAACAGAGAGCACGTCGGCCAGGGGGGATTGGGTGGAGAGCGGCTGGCGGCCGAGGGGGCAATCAAGCACCGGCGCGGCAGGGGCCGTCGCAGCATGGGCCATCGCGCCCAAGCCAAGTCCGAGGGCTGCCGCCGTGGTCAGGAATTCTTTGCGCATGTCCATCTCCCAGATGCTGTTTGCGTTACCATGGCGGGGCCGACAGCGCCGGTCAACCAGAGCAGCATGGGTGCTGAGCGGATAGCAAAAGGCCCCGCCATTGCTGGCGGGGCCTTTCTGTCTGGGGCCGGAGCCTGTGGTCAGGCGCCGAAGGTGCGCTGCCACCAGCCGCGACGGGGTGCAGACTGTTCGCCGGCTTCTGCTTCTGCCGCGACGTCTTCGGCGACCGGCGCTTCTGCGCTGACCGTTTCTGCCGGAGCAGCTTCGGAAGCCACGGCATCGGCCTTCTTGCGGCGCGTGCGCTTGGGCTTTTCCGCCGGGGCTTCAGCTTCGGCCGCAGGAGCTTCTACTGGCGCAGCTTCGACGGGCGCAGCTTCGGTTTCAGGTGCAGGCGCTTCAGGAGCGGCTTCCACCTTCTTCTTGCGGGTGCGCTTGGGCTTGGCCGGCGCAGGCGCAGCTTCCTCGACTGCAGGGGCAGAAACCGGAGCTTCCTCGGCTACAGGGGCAGCCTCGGCTTCACCTGCGACATCAGCCTTCTTCTTGCGCGTCCGCTTGGGCTTGGCCGGTGCTGCTTCTGCAAGAGGAGCGGCTTCGGCCTCGACCGGGGCAGGCGCTTCGGCTGCGACCGGTTCGGCGACGAGCGGTTCGGCGACGACGGGTTCGGTCGGGGCGGGCTCTGCCGAGGCTTCGGCAGGTTCACCCTGCTCGGCACCAACTTCGCCCTGATCGCCTTCAGCGTGTTCGCCAGCGCCTTCGCCGTTCTCACGGCCACCGCGCCGACGACGACCGCGACGGCGGCGCTTGCGCGGACCACGGTCGTTGCCGTCATCGCCTTCGTCGGTGTGAGCGCCTTCGGTGCCTTCGGCTTCGCTGCCTTCAGCTCCTTCGCCTTCGGCCTCGTCACCTTCTTCGGCCGAGCTTTCGGTCTCGCCGTTCTCATCGCGGCGATCACGGTTGCGGCCACGGCGGCGCTTGCGGCGCTTGCGGCGACTCTCGCGGTCACCCTCGTCACCGTCGCGCGAGCGCTGCTGACGGGGCTGCTCTTCGGTTTCTTCCTCGTCGTCGAAGTCCTCTTCGACCAGATCGTCCTCTTCGGGCTCGATGATCGGTTCGAAGCGGGGGACGAATTCAGGCTTGGGCCCGCGCGAGGCGACGCGCATCTTGGCGCCTTCGTTCTCACCTTCGGGGATCACTTCGACGGTGACGCCGTAGCGCTCCTCGATCTCGGCCAGATCGCCGCGCTT
Source organism: Novosphingobium sp. GW835-FHT14H07 (assembly GCF_058793515.1). Lineage (NCBI taxonomy): Bacteria > Pseudomonadati > Pseudomonadota > Alphaproteobacteria > Sphingomonadales > Sphingomonadaceae > Novosphingobium > Novosphingobium sp. GW835-FHT14H07. The sequence continues at coordinate 106,655 of NZ_JBXAFX010000008.1, read as the reverse complement.
GGCGTTGAGGACGTAGATTGCGGCTTCTTGGCTGGCGTAGAGCGTGACGACGTTGCCCTTGCCCTTGGCGGCTTCGTCCTCGATCAGGCGCAGCGCGGACAGGCCGGCCGACGAAGCGGTGCGGACGAGGCCCGAGCCGTCGCAGTGCGGGCAGGCGCGGGTGGTGGCTTCGAGCACGCCGGTGCGCAGGCGCTGGCGGCTCATTTCCATCAGGCCGAAGCCGGAAATGCGACCGACCTGGATGCGGGCGCGATCGTTCTTGAGCGCGTCCTTCATCGCCTTTTCGACCTTACGGATGTTCGATCCGTATTCCATGTCGATGAAGTCGATCACGACGAGGCCGGCCATGTCGCGCAGGCGGAGCTGGCGGGCAATTTCGCGCGCGGCTTCGAGGTTGGTGGCAACCGCGGTCTGCTCGATGCCGTGCTCCTTGGTGGAGCGGCCCGAGTTGATGTCGATCGAGACCAGGGCCTCGGTCGGGTTGATGACGAGGTAGCCGCCAGACTTGAGCTGCACGACCGGGTCGTACATCGCGGTGAGCTGGTCTTCGGCCCCATAGCGCTGGAACAGCGGCACCGGATCGGCATAGGCCTTCACGCGCTTGGCGTGGCTCGGCATCAGGAGCTTCATGAAGTCCTTGGCGGCGCGATAGCCATGCTCGCCCTCGACCACGACTTCCTCGATCTCGCGATTGTAGATGTCGCGGATGGCGCGCTTGATCAGGTCGGAATCCGAATGGATCAGGGCGGGCGCGACCGACTTCATGGTGCGTTCGCGGATCTCGTCCCACAGGCGGGCGAGGTAGTCGAAGTCGCGCTTGATTTCGGGCTTGGTGCGCTGGAGGCCGGCCGTGCGGACGATGCAGGACATCGAGCGCGGCAGTTCCATTTCGGAGATGATCGTCTTCAAGCGCTTGCGATCGGCCGAGGAGCTGATCTTGCGGCTGATGCCACCGCCATGGCTGCTGTTCGGCATGAGCACGCAGTAGCGGCCGGCGAGGCTGAGGTAGGTAGTGAGGGCGGCGCCCTTGTTGCCACGCTCTTCCTTGACGACCTGGACGAGCAGGACCTGGCGGCGCTGGATCACGTCCTGGATCTTGTAGCGACGGCGCAGCGCCATGCGCTTGGCGCGCAGTTCGTCGGCTTCCTTGCCCTGCGAACGACCGCCCTGACGGCGACGGCCCTGACGGCTGCGACGGCGGTTGCTGTCACCGTCTTCGCCTTCGTCCGAAGCTTGCGAGGTTTCTTCGCCTTCGTCGCCCTCTTCACCTTCGTGGTCGAAGCCGTTCTCGACGACGCCGCCTTCGATGGTGGCGACCTGGTCCTTTTCGGACGTGTCGACCTCGGTCACGCCTTCATCAGAATCGTAGCCTTCGCCATCGGCGTAGTCTTCGTCTTCCGCGTCTTCAGCGGCACGCAGGGCGGCTTCTTCTTCGGCGTGTGCGGCTTCTTCCGCCAGCAGGGCCTCGCGATCCTCCTTGGGGATCTGGTAGTAATCAGGGTGGATTTCGCTGAACGCCAGGAAACCGTGGCGATTGCCGCCGAAATCGACGAACGCCGCCTGAAGCGAGGGTTCTACACGGGTTACCTTGGCGAGGTAGATATTGCCTTTGATCTGCTTGTGATCAGCAGATTCAAAGTCGAATTCTTCAATCCGATTGCCCTTCAGCACCGCCACCCGGGTTTCTTCCTGGTGGCGCGCATCGATCAGCATGCGCGTGGTCATTACAAATACTCCAGCCGCGCTGCCGCTGGATTGCCTCTGGGGCTACCAATGCGTTTCTGGCGCGGTTCGTTTGGGATGCACGAACGGCAATTGCACGGATCACTCCGTTGCGAATACCATTCGCGAATGCGGGTTTGCCGGATCGGAGCGTTGCGGCGCGCAGCGTATCGACTGCCTTGCCCTGTCGCTCGCCGCCCGGCGGCGGTTGGTTTGTGTCTGCTGTGAAGACAACTCGCGGCGAAGTGCGCGTGCCGGCAAGCGTCCAAGCCGCGACCGCCCCGGTGGGGCAGCTAGGCAGGAACGAAACGCGGCTCATCATCACGGCATCAACCTTGTGGCGTGGAGGAGGGCGCTTGCGCTTCTTTCTCTCCACGTTGGCGGGATCTTCACCAGCGGGCTTTCCCTCGCCCACCGCGGCGCAAAGATGTGCGCTTTCCGGCGGTTTCGGCGTGGATGCGCCGGTGCTGGCTTGCCCCGGTAGATGGGTGCTAGCACCCCAATTGCAAACCGGCAATTAAAACAATGCCGGGAACGGCCCGTTAACCATGCCAACGTTTTGGGTCTGGACCGGCAGGGGTGGGGCGGGGCATAGACCGGTTCAGATGGAGAACAAGGGGGTCCTGATCGCGGTCTTTGCCGCGCCGGTTGCGGCGTCGGCACTGATGTGGGCGGCATTTTCATCGGGCCTTGCCGAAATCGAACCGCGATCCGTGCTGCGGCTGGAGATGCCGCCAAGCAGTGGGCGTGTCGGGCTTCCGCCGGTCGAAGGGCCGGCCGATGTCAGCCGGCCACTGGTGGTTATCGACGCCGGGCATGGCGGCCACGATCCCGGTGCGAGCGGTTCGGCGGGGGAGCGCGAAAAGGACCTGACCCTGTTGCTGGCGCAATCCCTGCGCGATGCGCTGCTGGCCGATGGCAAGGTGCGGGTGGCGATGACCCGGAACTCGGACCGGTTTCTGGTGCTGGAAGAGCGTGCCGACATTGCGCATCGCCTTGCCGCAGACTTGTTCATATCGGTCCATGCCGACGCTGCGCAGAATGACCTGGCGCAAGGTGCGACGGTCTACACGCTTTCCGACAAGGCGTCGGACGGTGTTGCCGAGGCGCTGGCGGCGCGGGAGAACAAGGCCGACACTGTCAATGGCGTGAACCTTGAAGGGCAGGGGGCGCAAGTGTCCTCGATCCTTGTCGATCTGGCCCGGCGAGAAATGCGGGAACGGTCGTTGCGGTTCGGGCAACTGGTCGTCCGGGAAGGGCAGGAGACGGTACGCTTTCACCAGACGCCCCAGCGCGAAGCGGCTTTTGTTGTTCTGAAGTCGCTCGATCTGCCTTCTGCCCTGATCGAAGCAGGCTATATCAGCAACGTCGACGATGCGCAGAAGATGCGCGATCCGGCGTGGCGGCGCGCGTTTTCCGGATCGGTGGCGCGGGCGATCGAGATTTTCCTTGCCGAGGGGCAGGTTGGCGCTTCGCCGAATAGTGCGATGCCCTGAGTGCATTGGCTGCAGGTTCGCTCTGGCTTGCCACGGCGCGGGCGTGCTAGAGGCCCTGCAACATGGCCGAAGAGACGTCCCAGCAATCCCGGTTCAAGCTCATCCGCGACGAAGGTCGTGCACGGTGGGGTAACCTTTCCCGGTGGTATCGCACAAAGTGGGGCGAGAGCCGCCGCTTCCGCTTCCTGAACTACGCCATTGGCGCGATTCTGGTAGGCTGGTTCGTGCTGTGGGTGGCGGTGATCCGCACGATGCCTTCGGCTGACACGCTGCTCACCTACCAGCCGCCCTTGCCGACGATGGTGCGGGGCAATGATGGCGAAATCGTTTCCAGCTATGCCCGCGAACGCCGCGTGCAGCTGCGTTTCGTCGATTTCCCCGAGCCGATGATCAATGCGTTCCTTTCGGCCGAGGACAAGACCTTCTGGAGCCATGGCGGGATCGACTACCTCGGCTTTGCCGGGGCGGTGGTCGACTATGTGACCAAGTACGGCTCGGGCGAACGTGCGCGCGGCGGTTCGACGATCACCCAGCAGGTGGCCAAGAACATCCTGATCGGCGACGAGTATTCGATCACGCGCAAGCTCAAGGAAATGGTCCTCGCGCGCAGGATCGAGGGCGTGCTGAACAAGCAGCAGATCCTTGAGCTTTATCTCAACGAGATTCCGCTGGGACGGCAGAGCTTCGGCGTGCAGGCTGCAGCGCGGGCCTACTTTGACAAGGACGTGGGCGACCTGCAGCTGCATGAGGCCGCGTTCCTTGCGATCCTGCCCAAGGCACCGGAGCGCTATGGTCGTGCGCAGTATGAAAGCATGGCGATCGAGCGTCGCAACTGGGTGCTCGACCAGATGGTCAAGAACGGCTGGGCGACGCCGCAACAAGCCGCCGCCGCGCAGGCCATGCCGCTGGGGCTCAAGCCGCGTCGCGCCGAGAACTATACGGCCGATGCGGGCTACTTCCTGGAAGAAGTGCGCCGCCAGCTGATCGAGAAATTCGGCGAGAAGGCCGAGGACGGCCCGCACAGCGTCTATGCCGGGGGGCTGTGGGTGCGCACTTCGCTCGATACGCAGTTGCAGACCGCGGCGCAGAATTCGCTGCGGGCGGCTCTGCTGCGCTACTCCGGTGGTCGCGCCTGGCATGGGCCGATCGCACGGCTGGATGTGGATAACGATCGCTGGCAGACCGAGCTGATCACCAGCAACATCTCGATCAACTACCAGAACTGGCGGATCGGCGTGCTGCTTTCGCGCAGCGGCTCTTCGGGCAAGGTGGGTTTTTCGGATGGACAGACTGCCAGTCTGATCGGGCTGCCGGACAGCATCAAGCCGGGTGACGTGACGGCGGTGGCGCCGGTCAATGGCTCGACCTACGCCGTGCGCACGGTACCCGAGGTTTCGGGCGGCATGGTGGTCGAGGACCCGCAGAACGGCCGCGTGCTGGCGATGCAGGGCGGGTTCGACGCGCGGCTGGGCTCGTTCAACCGCGCGACGCAGGCCAACCGCCAGCCGGGCTCGACGATCAAGCCGTTCGTCTATGCCACGGCGCTGGACAACGGGATGACGCCGGCCTCGATGGTCGTCGACGGGACCTTCTGCGTCTATCAGGGCGCGGCACTGGGCGAGAAATGCTTCCGCAACTTCGGCAACGAAGGCGGATCGGGCAGTCACACCATGCGCTGGGGGCTCGAGCAATCGCGCAACCTGATGACGGTGCGGGTGGCCAACGACGTGGGCATGGACAAGGTGGTGCGCACGATCAAGAACGTCGGGATCGGCGAGTACGAGCCTTACCTTTCAATGGCGCTTGGCGCCGGGGACACTACGGTGCTCAAGATGGTCAACGCCTATGCGGCGCTGGCCAACCAGGGGCGTCAGCACAACCCGAGCCTGATCGACTACGTGCAGGACCGCAACGGCAAGGTGATCTGGCGCGCCGACAACCGCCGCTGCGACAACTGCTCCATGGCGCAGTGGGACGGCAAGCCGATGCCGCGCTTCAAGCCGACCGGCAAGCAGGTCCTGGACGCGCGCACGGCCTATCAGGTGGTCCACATGCTTGAAGGCGTGGTGGTGCGCGGCACGGCGGTGACGTTGCGCGATCTCAACCTGCCGCTGTTCGGCAAGACCGGGACGACCTCCGGCCCGACCAACGTGTGGTTCGTGGGGGGCTCGCCGGACATCATCGCGGGCGTCTATATCGGTTACGACCAGCCGCGCAGCCTTGGCGGATACGCACAGGGGGGGCGCATCGCGGCGCCGGTCTTCAAGCAGCTGGTACAGGAGACCCGGGCGCGCTGGAAGGACATTCCCTTCGCAGTTCCCGAGGGCGTGCGAATGGTCAAGATCGACCGCGTTTCAGGCAAGCGCGTGTTCGGTGGGACGCCCGAGAACGACGTGGCGAAGGCGTCGGTCATCTGGGAAGCCTTCAAGCCGGACACCGAACCCCGCCGCACGGCGCGCGAAGGTGAAGTCAGTGCCAAGCAGGCGGTGATTGACGCATTGCGCAGAGCGCGTGCCGCGCGCGGCATTCCGGAAGGCGGCGCCGAGGAAGCGCCTGTGGAGCAGGACTTCCTGGAGGAGCAGGGCGGAATCTACTGATCAGCCGAAGAGCGGAGAGCTGCCCCGAAAGGCATTGGCGATGAGGGGTGAGGTCTGTTAGCGTCCTCGCATGACGATCCGCACCCTTTTTGCTGCCGCCGCAGCCTTCGCCGTTTCCGTTTCCGCTCCGGCCCTTGCCGAGCTGCCGACCGGTGCGAGAGCGCCGGATTTCGCAGCGCAAGGGGCGCTGGCTGGCAAGCCGTTCTCGTTCAAGCTGCATCAGGCGCTGAAGAAGGGACCGGTGGTGCTGTACTTCTACCCCAAGGCGTTCACGCAAGGGTGCACGCTGGAAGCGCACGCCTTTGCCGAAGCGACCGCGCAGTTCAAGGCGGCGGGCGCGACGGTCATCGGCATGTCGAACGACGACGTGGCGACGCTGCAGAAGTTCTCGACCGAGGCCTGCCGCGACAAGTTCGCTGTAGCCAGCGCCAGCCCCGCGCTGATCAAGGCCTATGATGTGGACCTGCGCAAGCCTGATGGTTCCTCGACCGGACTGACCAAGCGCACCAGCTATGTCATCGCCCGCAACGGCAAGATCGTGATGGTTCATTCCGACATGGACTATCGTGACCACGTTAAGATGACGCTTGCTGCGGTGCGCAAGCTCAAGGGCTGACAGCGCGCCCCATTACGCACTCGGCATTTCACGCTTGGGCTTTACATGCCTGCCCGCTTCGCTAAGCGGCGCAGTTCGTTCTTGTTTCGAATTGACCGGAGTTCAGCCCCATGCGTGCCGAAGGGCAGGCCCATATCGACCGCATCAATGCCGCGCTGGCGCTGGTGCGCAAGTTCCTCGACTGGGATCGCGCCGTGCGCCGTCTCGACGAGTTGAACGCCCGCGTCGAGGACCCGAAGCTGTGGGATGATCCCAAGAAGGCCGAAGAGGTGATGCGCGAGCGCAGGCGGCTCGAGGCCTCGATCGGGACGGTGAACGAGATCGGTCAGGAAATGGCCGATGCGATAGAATTCATCGAGCTTGGCGAAATGGAAGGCGACGAGGCCACGGTGAACGAAGGCCTTGCCACGCTGGCCGCGCTGGCCGACCGCGCCGACAACGACAAGGTGCAGGCCCTGCTTGCCGGGGAGGCTGACGCCAACAACTGCTTCCTTGAAGTCCATGCCGGCGCCGGCGGGACAGAAAGCCAGGACTGGGCGGAAATGCTGCAGCGCATGTATACGCGCTGGGCGGAGCGCCATGGCTACAAGGTCGATTTGGTCGATTATCACGCGGGCGAAGCCGCAGGCATCAAGTCTGCCACCCTGCTGATCAAGGGCGAGAACGCCTACGGCTATGCCAAGACCGAGAGCGGCGTGCACCGTCTGGTTCGCATCAGCCCCTATGACAGTTCGGCGCGGCGGCACACCTCGTTCAGCTCGGTCTGGGTCTATCCCGAGATCGACGACAACATCGAGGTCGAGATCAACCCGGCGGACCTCAAGATCGATACCTATCGCGCTTCGGGTGCGGGCGGGCAGCACGTCAACACCACCGATTCGGCGGTGCGCATCACGCACATTCCGACCGGGATCATCGTTGCCAGCCAGAACGACCGCAGCCAGCACAAGAACCGTGCAACCGCGATGGGCATGCTGAAGGCGCGCATCTACGAAGCAGAACTGGCCAAGCGCGAGGCTGCGGCGAGCGGCGAATATGCCGCCAAGACCGAGATCGGCTGGGGGCACCAGATCCGGTCCTACGTGCTGCAGCCTTATCAGCAGGTGAAGGACCTGCGGACCGGGGTGGTCTCCACCAACCCGACCGAAGTTCTCGATGGCGCGCTTGACCCGTTCATGGCTGCCGCACTTTCGCAGAAGGTGACGGGCGAGAAGGTGACCGTGGAGGATGACGACTGATGCGGCGGGCTTCGGCCCATCGTTCAGTCGCACTCGCCGTGTTGGCGTCGCTGGCCATTGCTGCGTGCAAGCCGCAGGTGGACGACAAGCGTCCTGAAACGTCGCGCGAGTTTCCTACCGCTGACCGCCCCGTTTCCGGCGTGGTCAGCAACGCTTTTTCCAACGAGCAGGAACGTGACCGCCTGGGCGAGGCGGACATGGTGATGAACCTGGCCGGGATACAGCCGGGCATGAGCGTTGCCGACATCGGGGCGGGCGAAGGTTACTACACCGTACGCCTTGCCGAGCGGGTCGGCACCAAGGGGCGCGTGCTGGCGCAGGACATCGATGGCGACGCCTTGCGGCGGCTTGGGTCACGTGTCGAACATGACCGGCTGGACAACGTCTCGATCAAGCCAGGCGGCGTGGACGATCCGCGCTTGCCCGAACGCAGCTTCGACCGCGTGCTGATGATCCACATGTATCACGAAGTGACTGAGCCTTATGCGTTCCTGTGGCGAATGTGGCCTTCATTGAAGGCGGGGGGCAAGATCGTGGTGGTCGATCTCGATCGTTCGACCGACCGGCACGGCATTCCTCCGGCGTTGCTGATCTGCGAACTGGAAGCCGTGGGCTTTCGCTTGGATGAATTTCACCGTAAACCAGAGATTGCGGGGTATTATGCCCAGTTCGTCGCGGCGAAGAGCCGTCCCGAACCGGGCGAGATAAAGCCGTGCCGTCTGAAGACGGCCAAGGGTGCGAGCGCGACAAGCGCGTTGAAAGGAAATTGATGTCTGCGTTCAAGGGGTTGAAGCCGATTCTCTATGGCGGCCGCGAGGTTTGGCCGCTGGTCGAGGGCGGCAAGGGTGTTGCGGCGACCAATCACATGAGCTCGGGCGCGTGGGCCGCGGCCGGGGGTATCGGCACGGTGAGCGCGGTCAATGCCGACAGCTACGATGCCGAAGGCAAGATCATTCCACAGGTTTATAATGCCCTCACGCGCAAGGAACGCCACGAGGAACTGATCAAGTACGCCATCGATGGCGCGGTCGAGCAGGTCAGGCGTGCCTATGACATTGCCGGTGGCAAGGGCGCGATCAACATCAACGTGCTGTGGGAAATGGGCGGCGCGCAGGCCGTGCTCGAAGGCGTGCTGGAAAAGACCCGCGGGCTGGTGACGGGCGTGACCTGCGGGGCGGGCATGCCTTACAAGCTTTCCGAGATCGCGGCGCGGTTCAACGTGAACTATCTGCCGATCGTGTCCTCGGGCCGTGCATTTCGTGCACTGTGGAAGCGGGCCTATCACAAGGTCTCGCACCTGCTTGCGGCGGTGGTGTACGAAGATCCGTGGCTGGCGGGCGGGCACAACGGCCTTTCCAACGCGGAAGATCCCAGGAAGCCGGAAGATCCCTATCCCCGCGTCAAGGCACTGCGCGACGTGATGCGCGCCGAGGGTGTCTCGGATGACGTGCCGATCGTTATGGCAGGTGGCGTGTGGTTCCTGCGCGAGTGGAACGACTGGATCGACAATCCGGAACTGGGCGCGATTGCCTTCCAGTTTGGCACGCGCCCGTTGCTGACCGAGGAAAGTCCGATCCCGCAGGGGTGGAAGGATCACTTGCGCACGCTTGAGCCGGGCGACGTGCTGCTGCACCGCTTCTCGCCCACGGGCTTCTATTCCTCGGCCGTGCGCAATCCTTTCCTACGCGCCCTGGAAGCACGTTCCGAGCGGCAGATCCCGTACTCGCGCGTCGAGGCCGGTGAGCATACCGCGCAGCTGGACGTTGGTGTGCGGGGCAAGAACTTCTGGGTGACGCCGAACGATCTGGCCCGGGCGCGCGAATGGCATGGCGCGGGGTTTGTGCACGCGTTGCGCACGCCGGACGACACCATGGTGTTCGTGACGCCGGAAGAGCGTGACGAGATCCAGCAGGATCAGAAGGACTGCATGGGTTGCCTGTCGCACTGCGGGTTCTCTTCATGGAAAGACCATGACGATTACACCACCGGGCGCCTCGCGGACCCGCGCAGCTTCTGCATCCAGAAGACCTTGCAGGACATCGCGCACGGCGGCGACATCGACAAGAACCTGATGTTCGCAGGCCACGCGGCCTATCGCTTCAAGCAGGATCCGTTCTATTCGAACAACTTCACCCCGACGGTGAAGCAACTCGTCGACCGGATCCTGACCGGGGACTGACCTTTGCCGGCCAACGGAGCGTCCCGCGCTTTGCCGGCGCGACGCTCCGTTCAGGCCGGAATGCTGGATCTACGTTCGGCTGGCAGGTGACCCTTGTCTGGCTTGCGGAATTCGAGATCCAGAAAGCGTTCGAGCACGAACATCTTGACCGCAAAGCGGGCTTCCATCGGCGAAAGATCGGGCTTCTTTGCGGCAATGCGCGTGAAATGATGCCGCGCTTCGACTATCGGCATGCCTGCAGGCAGCGTAGCTTTGACCTCGGTGACGAGTTGGCGAGCAGCGGCGATCTTTTCCATGGCCTGTTCCTCGGTCAATTCTCCTGCGCGCGTCCTTTGTTGGACCCTGCAGAAGAATTTTGAACAGACCGATGGGCGCCATTGTTCATAGCGGGCGCAACAGGCGCCATCGAGATAACGGCAGGCAAATACGAAAGTGGGATGGCCTTGCGCGTTGCGCGATGTCGTCAGACCGATGCTTTCGACATCGCGGACTTCGTCTTCGCGGATCTTGGCATCTTCGTAGAGCGTGCCGTCACAACACAGGCCGCATGCCAGGCAAAGCCTGCTTTCCAGCGTGAGATCAGGTGCGGGTGCCGACATCCCGGCTATCATACATTTGACAGCGGCGTGCCGCCATTTGTCGGAAGGCAAGCATGGCGGGGAAATTAGTCACCAAGCCCGGATAACTTTAGGCAAGGCCGCGACCGAGGTTCGCTATGCTGCGCCGGTGTCTTGCCGGGAGGGTGCCGGTTGTGCCGCACTGCGCAGATGAGCACGCTTCGCTCCTCTGAACGCGCTATCGAGGAAGCGTTCCAGCACGAACATCTTGACGACGAAGGTGGCTTCATCGGGCGCGATATCCGGGCGCTTCGCTGCGAGATCCTTGAAGAGCCTGCGCGCCTGCGAGATTGGCACCCCCGGTGGCAGCAAGGCCTTGATTTCCTCAGTCATCTGCCGGGCGCGGGCAATGATGCTGAAAGCTTCATCCTCGGCCAGCTCTTGCTTGCCCACGCGCTTCTGGACCTCGCAGAAGTAATCGCCACAGACCGAGGGCCTCCAATCCCGGTATCGGGTGCAGGCCGCACCATCGAGATAGTGGCAGCCAAGCAGAAATGCCGGCTCGTCATTGGTCGTGCGAATGGTCTGCAGGCCGATCCCTGCCGTGTCCTCGACCTCTTCTTCCTCGATGTGGGCAAAGCCGAACACCGTACCATCGCAGCACAGGCCGCAGGCCAGGCAAAGCCTGCTTGCCGTGGAAAGGTCGTCAGCATCGGGCATGGACGCGATGATACTGACGGCAGCGCAGGCTCGCTACTTATCGAAGGTCATGGAATCACAGAAAATTCTACAGGGTGCCGATCATAACTAAAGGAAGGTGGTGTAGGGTGGCGGGTTACGCGGCCTCCTGTCCGGAAGGCTTATGACGGAACATCGCCTTGCGGGGATCGCGAAAATAGCGGTCCAGAAGGAGGTCGAACGCGGTCAGCTTGAGCACGAAAGCCGTTTCTGATGCGGTGCGCTCGGCGCTGGCGGCGATCTGTCCGCGGCGTTCACGTGCAGCGTTGAGCGTCTCGCCTGCGATCAGGAATGGCTGCAACTGTTCGCGCGCCCTCAACATTTCGTCCACGCGTCGGAACGCCTCGGCACTCTCGATCTCGTCGGCGCGCAAGGCTTTCAGCGTCTTGCAACGGAACTTCCGGCAGGTTTCGGGGCGGATCGTATAGATCTGGCAGCTCTGGCAGACCGAATGCGGACAAGGCTGGAAGAAGATTGCATCGGTTTCGCGCGATTGCATCGCGAAACGATCGCCAAGCGCCTGCTCCTCGTCGCGGCTGACTTCGACGTACGTGAAAATCGTGCCGTCGCAGCAGGCTGCGCAGCCTGTGCACAGATCCTGTTCAAGGAGGGACGGGACTTCGGCCTCGGTTGCGGTCATGGCGACAGACTATGGCCGGGCTTTGGCCGCTGCAAGGCGCGACTTGGGCAAGCCACGCCTTGCCAGCGACCGATCAATCGAATTCCCAGGCGCGTTCGCCATGGCTGGTGATGTCGAGCCCCTCGCGCTCCTCGTCTTCGCTGACGCGCATGGGGATGACCATCGAAACCATGAGCGAACAGACGACGGTTGCTATGCCGCTCCATATCGCCACGATCCCGACGCCGGCAACCTGGGCGACGACCTGACGGCCGAGTGTCATGCCCTCGGCAAAGCCGGTGCCGCCGAAGGAAGGCGAGATGAACACCGCCAGCAGCAGGGACCCGATCATTCCGCCAACGCCGTGCACGGCGAAGACATCGAGCGAATCGTCGATCTCGAGCCGCTGCTTGACCAGCTGGATCATGGGATAGCAGACAGCCGCAGCCACCACGCCGAACAGCATGGACGAACCGGGGGCAATGAACCCGGCGGCAGGCGTCACGGTGGCGAGGCCGGCGATGGCGCCGGTGGCAAAGCCGACAGAGGTGGCCTTGCCGACGCTGAGCTTTTCGATGCCGATCCAGACCAGCGCCGCGACGCAGGCTGCGAGATGCGTGTTGATGATGGCCGAGGCGGCATCGTCATTGGCGGCGAGGGCCGAGCCCCCGTTGAAGCCGAACCAGCCGACCCAGAGGAGGGCGGCCCCCGCCATGGTGAGGGCAGGGCTGTGCGGCAGCATCAGCGTCTTGGGGAACCCGGAGCGCTTGCCCAGCAGCATCGCGACGACCAGCGCCGATACGCCGGCAGTGGTGTGGACCACGATCCCGCCCGCGAAATCGAGCGTGCCGAAGCGGCTTGCCAGCCAGCCGCCGCCCCAGACCCAGTGTGCGACCGGTGCATAGACCAGCAGGCTCCACAGTGCGGAGAAGGCGACGACCCAGCCGAAGCGCGCGCGATCGACCCAGGCACCGACCATCAGCGCGGGCGTGATGAGTGCGAAGCACATCTGGAACAGGGCGAAGGCACTTTCGGGAATGGCCGTATTGGCGCGGACGTTGCCGAGGTTCAGGAGCATCCAGGCGTTGCCAGCGCCGAGCCATCCGCCCGAGACGTCGCCGAAGGCCAGAGTATAGCCGACCATCACCCAAAGCACAGACGCGACGGCCGCGATTGCACCCACTTGCACGAGCACGGCAAGGAAGCCCTTGGCGCGGACGAGACCTCCGTAGAACAGTGTAAGCCCCGGCATCGCCATCATCAGCACGAAGGCCGAGGAAACCAGAATCCAGGCGGTGTCGCCGGTATCGGCAACGTCTTCGACGCTGACAGCGCCTTGGGCATGGGCCAATGCGGGCAGCAGGATTGCTCCTGCAGCGCAGGCCATCGCCAGTAGTTTACGCATGCGTGACTCTCCCCCTCGCGCAGCGGTGCTGCACCAGATCCTCTCCGCGCGGGGCTTTAGAGCAACATTGCGGCAGCGCACAAGCGCGCCAGCAACCGTTTGTTGTGCGAAACGCGACGAACGGTTCCAGTTTCGGACAATTGCCAATCGTCAGACGAGACCCTCGAGCACCTGGTCTGGCGGGCGATGACCATCTGCCCAGAAGCGGATGTTGGCGATGACCTTGTCACCCGAAGCGATGCGGCCCTCGAATGTGGCGCTGCCCATGTGTGGCAGGATTGCGACGTTGTGGTGGGCCAGGAGACGCGCATCGACCTGCGGTTCGTGTTCGAACACGTCCAGGCCGGCACCACCGATGCGGCCATCGACCAACGCTGCGATGAGGGCCTCCTCCTCGATCAGCTGGCCCCTTGCCGTGTTCACGATGTAGGCGTGCGGCTTCATCAGGCTGATGCGTCGCGCGTCGATCATGTGATGCGTTTCGGGCGTTGCCGGGCAGTGCAGCGTCAGAATGTCCGCCTCGGCGACCAGTCTGTCGAGGTCGGGCTCGAAACTTGCGCCGAACATCGTCTCGAGCGCTTCGGGCAGACGGTGGCGGCTGTTGTAGAGGACATTGAGGCCGAAGGCCCGGGCGCGATGCGCCACGGCCTGGCCTATGCGCCCCATGCCGATGATGCCCAGCGTCTTTCCGGCGAGCCGGTGGCCAAGCATGGTGGAAGGAGCCCAGCCTTCCCACTTGCCGGCGCGCAGCGTGCGGCCACCATAGTTCAAGCGGCGGGCGACCGAGATGATCAGGGCGATCGTCATGTCCGCGGTGTCGTCGGTAAATACGCCGGGCGTGTTCGTGACGATGATCTTGCGCGCTCGGGCGGCGGCAAGGTCGATATGTTCGGTGCCCGCACCGAAGTTGGCGATCAGGCCGAGCTGCGGACCCGCTTCGGCGATCATTGCCGCGTCGATGCGATCCGTTACGGTGGGGACGAGGACATGGGCCGATTGCATCGCCGCGACAAGCTGGTGGCGCGACATGGCGCGGTCTTCGGCATTCAGGGATACGTCGAAAAGTTCGTTCATCCGCGCTTCCGTTTCCGGGAGCAGGCGGCGGGTGACGGCGACGCGCGGGGTGCCATCGACGCGGCGGGTCGGGCGATAGTCGGCGGAACTCGGCATGGATGCAAAGCTAGGCCCGGGGTGGGGCAGCGGTCAAGCATGGTGACGGCCCGCCATCGTGGACAGAGCACGCTGTGGTGTTGCTCTTGCCGGTCATTTTTGCGACGGCTGGTACATGATCAATCGCTACAGTCGTGCCCCTGCTGCCGTTATCGCATCAGTCGCCTGCGCCCTGCTTGCGCCGACGGCTCTTGCGCAGGACGCAGAAGACGGCGTGCCGTATTGGGTATCGACCCGCAAGGACACCGCGAACATGCGCGTGGGACCGGGTCGGGAATATCGGATCAACTGGACCTACACGCGCAAGGGCGTCCCCATGAAAGTGCTGCGCGTGATGGGGGGCTGGCGCCTGGTCGAAGATCCCGATGGCGCGCGCGGCTGGATGCTCGCGCAATTCCTGAGCAGGGACCAGACCGGAATCGTCAAGGGCGCCATCACCGGCCTGCGCGAGAACAAGGACGGATCCGGGCGTCTGCTCTGGCGCGTGGCCCCGGGGGTCATGGGCAAGATCGGCGACTGCAAGGCTGGCTGGTGCAGCTTCGACGTTGACGGTCGCAAAGGCTATATCAAGGCGACCGCCGTGTGGGGCGCGGGAAAGCCCTGACGCTGCCTTGTTCCTGATGCGAAAAGACCCCGGCCTTGCGGTCGGGGTCTTTCGTTGTTCTAGGCTGGACCAAAAACCGCCATTTCGGCGTCGGCTCGTCGCGCAATATTCCCGATATTGCGCTTCCTCGCCTCCTTGAACTGGCGGTTTTTGCCTCCAGCCGTGGCGCTGTGGAATTTGTCCACGCCGCCTAGGCTCTTGCCGATCAGACGAGTTCGATGGCCAGGGCCGTTGCCTCACCACCGCCGATGCAGAGGCTGGCGACACCCTTGGTCTTGCCATGCTTCCTGAGGGCGGCGATCAGCGTGGTGACGATGCGGGTGCCCGACGCACCGATGGGATGGCCGAGCGCCGTTGCGCCGCCATGGACGTTGATCTTTTCGTGCGGGATGCCGAGGTCGTGCATCGCGAACATGGCAACGCAGGCGAAGGCTTCGTTGACTTCGAACAGGTCGACATCGGCGATCGACCATCCGGCCTTGTCGAGAACCTTCTGGATCGCACCGACGGGGGCGGTGGTGAAGTCCTTGGGTTCCTGGGCGTGGGCGGCAAGCGCGACGACCTTTGCGACCGGGGCGAGGCCCGCTGCCTTGGCAGTGCTTTCACGGGCCAGCACGACAGCGGCGGCACCGTCTGAAATCGACGAGGACGTGGCTGCGGTGATCGTGCCGTCCTTGGCAAAGGCAGGCTTCAGCGACGGAATCTTGTCCGGGCGGCCCTTGCCGGGTGCCTCGTCGGTGTCGACAGTGACTTCGCCGGCGCGCGTCTTGACGGTGACGGGGGCGATCTCGTCCTTGAAGGTGCCATCGGCAACAGCAGTCTGGGCGCGGCGCAGCGATTCGACGGTGTAGGTGTCCTGCTGTTCGCGGGTCAGCTGATAGGCGTTGGCGGTGTCCTGCGCGAAAGTGCCCATGGCGCGGCCGGCTTCATAGGCATCTTCGAGGCCATCGAGGAACATGTGGTCGTAGGCGGTGTCATGGCCGATGCGCGCGCCCGAGCGGTGCTTCTTGAGCAGGTACGGCGCGTTGGTCATCGATTCCATCCCGCCGGCAACAACGACATCGACACTGCCCGAGGCGAGGGCTTCGGCGCCCATGATGATCGTCTGCATGCCCGAGCCGCAAACCTTGTTGACCGTGGTCGCCTGAACCGACTTGGGCAGGCCAGCCTTGATAGCCGCCTGGCGAGCAGGGGCCTGACCGAGGCCTGCAGGAAGCACGCAGCCCATGTAAATGCGGTCGATGCCATCGGGCGATACGCCTGCGCGCTCGACCGCGGCCTTGACTGCGGTGGCGCCGAGATCTGTGGCAGAAACATCTGCCAAGGCTCCCTGCATCGCGCCCATGGGGGTGCGGGCATAGGACAGGATGACGACGGGATCGGCTGACGAGAACTGTGCCATGTCTTGACTGACCTTTGCATTTGGCCCTTGTGTCTGGGCGCTGATGCGCGGGCTTGTGTGCTCCCGCGTTCATCCGCGTACATAGTGCTGCACTGCAGCGAACGCAAATGGGGCATTGGTCGAACAGATGCTGGGTCCTGCATTTTCGAGCCTGCCTGCAGGCGTTCCGCTGGTCGGTTCGGCCATTCTGGGCGCAATTGTCGGGAGTTTTCTAGGCGCTGCTCTGGAGCGTTTGCCCTCGGGACGTTCGGTCGTGACCGGTCGGTCCGCCTGCGACGGGTGCGGCAAGGCTCTGACGGTGGTCGAACTGGTGCCTGTTCTGTCGTGGATGATGCAAAGGGGGAAGTGCCGCTCCTGCGGTGCGCGCATCGGCGGATGGCAGCTTGCCTGCGAACTGGGCGGCGCCGCCATTGGCGTGGCATCTCTGTTGCTGGCGCGTGAAGGCCTGGCGCTCGCCGCCATGCTGCTGGGGTGGCAGTTGCTGCTGCTGGCGTTGCTCGATCTGCGACACTTGTGGTTGCCGCGGTTGCTTGTGGGCTGGCTGGCCGCAAGCGGGCTGCTTGTGTCAATCGCCCGCGCCAGAGTGATCGATGACACAGGAGTGATCGGTATAGCCGTTGCCGGGGGCGTGGTGGGTTATGCTCTGCTGTGGCTGATCGCGAGGTTCTATCTCAAGGCTCGCGGGCGCGAGGGGATGGGCTCGGGCGATCCTCCGCTGCTCGGCGCGATCGGGCTCTGGCTGGGGCCGCTGGGTGTCGTCGAGACGATGCTTGGTGCAAGCATCATCGGCATTGCAGCGGCTATTGTCATGCTTGTCAGCAAGCGTAAGATCGACGCTGACACGGCACTGCCGCTGGGGACCTGCCTTGCCGCTACGGCATGGCTGCTCTTCCTTTTGCAGGGGCCGGGCTGAAAGCGATTCGGGGAGCGGGGCGACATGTTCAAGGAAACGGCGCGCGACGAAATGATGACTGCGCTAGGCAAGCAGCGCGAGGCCTTTATGGCAGCCCGGCCCGAGCCTCTGGCGACGCGCAACGACCGTCTGGAGCGCTGCGCCAGGATGCTGCTGGCGCATGGCGAGGATTTCGCCAGAGCGATGAGCGCCGACTTCGGCCACCGCAGCCACGAGCAGTCGATGCTGACCGATATCATGCCCTCGATCAGCCTGATCCGCTATTCGCAGAAGCGGATGAAGGCATGGAGCAAGCCGGAGAAGCGCCACGTCAACTTCCCGCTGAACCTGCTCGGGGCGCGGGCCGAGGTGCGGTACGAGCCCAAGGGCGTGATCGGCATCGTCGCGCCGTGGAACTTCCCGGTCGGGTTGACGATGGGGCCGCTGGCGCAGGCCTTTGCGGCAGGGAACCGGGCGATGCTGAAGCCCAGCGAGTTTACCGAGCGGACCTCGGAACTGATGGCCGATCTGTTCCCCAAGTTCTTCGGTGAAGAGGAGGTGGCCGTCATTCTGGGCGGGCCTCAGACGGGCCAGGACTTCTGCTCGCTGCCGTTCGATCACCTCCTGTTCACCGGGGCGACCTCGATCGGCAAACACGTGCTTCACGCGGCGGCGGACAATCTGGTGCCGGTGACGCTGGAACTGGGCGGCAAGTCGCCCACCATTCTCGGACGCAGCGCCGATGTTGCCAAGGCGGCGGAGCGGATCGCGCTGGGCAAGATGATGAACGCAGGCCAGATCTGCCTGGCGCCGGATTACATGCTGGTGCCCGAGGAACTCGAGCACAAGGCCATCGGGGCGGTGCAGGCGAGCGTGGCGCAGATGTATCCGACGCTGCTGGCGAACGACGACTACACTTCTGTGATCAACCGGCGTCACCGTGACCGGCTGGCGGGGCTGGTCGATGATGCCGTGGCAAAGGGCGCCGAGGCGATTGTCGTAAATCCGGGCAACGAGAACTTCGAAGGGTCGAACGGCAACAAGCTGCCCCTGACGATCCTGCGCAACGTCAGTGACGACATGAAGGTCATGCAGGACGAGATCTTCGGGCCGGTCCTGCCGGTGAAGACCTATTCGCGGATCGATGAAGCCATCGATTACGTCAATGCCCACGACCGGCCGCTGGGGCTCTATTACTTTGGCGAGGATCGGGCCGAGCGTGAGTCAGTGCTCAGCCGGACGATCTCGGGCGGGGTGACCGTCAATGATGTTATTTTTCATGTCTCGGCCGACGACTTGCCGTTCGGCGGAGTGGGGCCTTCCGGCATGGGGAGCTATCATGGCGTGGAAGGCTTCCGTTCGTTCAGCCATGCCCGCGCCGTCTTCAGCCAACCGAAGATCGACCTCGCCAGGATCGCGGGCCTCAAGCCGCCATATGGTGCCGCCACGGCGCGCACGCTGAAGATGCAGCTGAAGTAAGCAAGGCATACGAATGGCAGGGCGGCGGCCGTACGTCGCCCAATCACGCTGCACTGGGAAAAGGGCAGGCAATTCCGCCCTTAGTGCAATGCACCCCACTTGCGTACAGGCGCGGTCGGGACTAGGGCGCAGGCGAACCTGCAGCTTCGCGAGTCAGCCCTTTGGTCGATCTGTCTCAATACCTGCCGATCCTGATCTTTCTCGGGATCGCCTTGGCGCTTTCTTCCGCATTCGTGTTCCTGCCAATGGGCGTGTCGCGCCTGACCGGCGCACACAATCCCACCGCGGAAAAGCTCAGCGAGTATGAATGCGGCTTCCCCGCGTTCGAAGACCCGCGCAGCCAGTTCGACGTGCGGTTCTATCTCGTCGCGATCCTGTTCATCATCTTCGATCTCGAAGCCGCGTTCCTGTTTCCCTGGGCGGTCAGCCTGAAGGAAACCGGTTGGGCCGGGTGGACGACCATGATGGTCTTCCTCGGCGAACTGGTGATCGGCTTCATCTATGCCTGGAAGAAGGGCGCGCTGGACTGGGAATGAGCAACATGGCCACTAACCCGCTCGTTACTGCCAATGCCGGTGCCGTTACGGCGCCGGACCAGGCGTTTTTCGACAGCCTCAATGCCGAGGTGAACGACAAGGGCTTCCTCGTCACCAGCACCGAAGAATTGTTCCAGTGGGCCCGCACCGGCTCGCTGTGGTGGATGACCTTCGGCCTTGCCTGCTGCGCGGTCGAGATGATCCACGTCAACATGCCCCGCTATGACATGGAACGCTTTGGCGTTGCCCCGCGCGCCTCGCCGCGCCAGTCGGACGTGATGATCGTGGCCGGCACGCTGTGCAACAAGATGGCCCCGGCACTGCGCAAGGTCTACGACCAGATGTCGGACCCCAAGTACGTGATCTCGATGGGTTCGTGCGCCAATGGCGGTGGTTACTATCACTACAGCTATTCGGTGGTACGCGGCTGTGATCGCATCGTGCCCGTGGACATCTACGTACCCGGCTGCCCGCCGACTGCCGAGGCGCTGCTCTATGGCGTGATGCAGTTGCAGCGGAAGATCCGCCGCGCCGGCACGATCGAGCGCTGAGGAGCAAGGAACAATGACCGTTCTCCACTCCGCGCCGCGCTGGTCCTCGAACGAGGGCGTGAAGGATACGCTGGTGGCCGCGCTCGGCGCGATGCTGGTTTCGGCAGACGAGGAGCATGGCGAAATCCTGCTCACCGTCGCGCGTGACAGCGTCGAGGATGCCCTGCGCCGCTTGCGTGACGATCACGAATACCAGCAGCTGATGGACATCGCGGGCGTCGACTATCCGCAGCGGGCCGAGCGCTTCGACGTCTGCTACTGCCTGCTCTCGGTGACGAAGAACCATCGCGTGATCGTCAAGGTCTCGACCGACGAGGCGACGCCGGTGCCGACCGTGACGACGCTGTGGCCGAACGCCGGCTGGTACGAGCGCGAAGTCTACGACATGTTCGGCGTGCTGTTCTCAGGCAATTCGGACCTGCGCCGCATCCTGACAGACTATGGCTTCCAGGGGCACCCGTTCCGCAAGGACTTCCCGCTGACCGGCTACGTCGAGCTGCGCTATTCGGAAGAAGACAAGCGCGTGGTCTATGAGCCGGTGCAGCTGGCACAGGACCTGCGCCAGTTCGATTTCATGAGCCCGTGGGAAGGTGCCGACTACGTGCTGCCGGGCGATGAGAAGGCGGCAACGCCGCCGCCGGCGCCCGCTCCGGTGGCGACCAAGCCCGACACCAAGGGTGATCCCAAGGCCGACGTGCCCAAGACGACTGACAGCAAGGCCGATACCGGTGCTGGCGAGAAGGCCAATGCCGAAGCGGCCAAGCCGGTTTCGAACTCCAAGGCCACTGGCGGCACTGTCGCCGGGCAGGGGCAGGGTGAGCCGGTTGCGGTGAAGACCGAAATCGACGCTCCCGATGCGCCAGAGCCGACCGAGGCTCGCCCGGCGAAGAAGCCGAGCGCCAAGAAGACCGCCGACACCGAGGGCGCGACCGAAGCGGCTGACAAGCCCAAGCGGACGCGCGCGAAGAAGACCGATGGAGAAGGCGCATGAGCCTGAGCCTCGAACAGTCGCCGACCACCGGCGACGAGGTCATTTCCAACTACACGATCAACTTCGGGCCGCAGCACCCGGCGGCGCACGGCGTTCTGCGCATGGTGATGGAGCTTGACGGCGAGATCATCGAGCGGATCGATCCGCACGTCGGCCTGCTGCATCGCGGCACCGAGAAGCTGATCGAGCACAAGACCTACCTGCAGGCGCTGCCCTACTTCGACCGGCTCGACTACTGTTCGCCGCTCGGCATGGAGCACTCCTATGTGCTCGCGGTTGAGAAGCTGCTGAACATCGAGGTGCCGCTGCGGGCGCAGTACCTGCGCGTGCTGTTTGCCGAGCTGACCCGCATCTGCAACCACATGCTCAACCTCGGCAGCCACGTCATGGACGTCGGCGCGATGACGCCGAACCTGTGGCTGTTCGAAATCCGCGAGGACTGTCTCAACTTCTTCGAACGGGCTTCCGGCGCACGCATGCACTCGGCATGGTTCCGCCCCGGCGGCGTCCATCAGGACGTGCCGCTCAAGCTGCTGACCGACATGGCGGACTGGATCGACGAGCGCCTGTTCCCGCTGTTCGAGGACGCGATGAGCCTCGTCGTCGACAACCGCATCTTCAAGCAGCGCAACGTCGACATTGCCGTTGTCTCCAAGGAAGACGCGCTGCGGTGGGGCTTCTCCGGCCCGATGATCCGTGGTTCGGGCATTCCGTGGGACCTGCGCAAGAGCCAGCCCTACGACGTCTATGACCGCATGGAGTTTGACATCCCCGTCGGCACCAGCGGTGACTGCTATGACCGCTTCATGGTCCGCGTCGAGGAAGTGCGCCAGTCGGCCCGCATCATGCGTCAGTGCATCGCACAGATGCCGGAAGGCCCGATTGCCAGCACCGACCGCAAGGTGGTGCCACCCAAGCGCGCCGAGATGAAGCAGTCGATGGAAGCGCTGATCCATCACTTCAAGCTCTACACCGAAGGCTTCCACGTCCCGGCGGGCGAAGTCTACGTGGCGACCGAAAGCCCCAAGGGCGAATTCGGCGTCTATCTGGTCTCGGACGGCTCGAACAAGCCCTACCGCTGCAAGATCCGCCCGACGGCGTTCAGCCACCTCCAGGCAATGGACTTCATGTGCAAGGGCCACATGCTGCCCGACGCCACTGCCATTCTCGGCGCGATCGACGTGGTGTTCGGGGAGTGTGACCGGTGAGCAATCTCGAGACAGCCAAGGCGATGATCGCCGCCTACAACGCGCAGGACGTGGATACCTACGTCTCGTACATGACCGACGATGCCTGCGAGGCGAACTATCGCGGGGATGTGGTGCGTGAGGGCAAGGAGGGCACGCGCTCCGGCCTTGCCGCCGCGTTTGCGCGCTGGCCGCAGAACCATGCCGAAATCGTCGAGGCCCAAGCCATCGGCAACTACGTGCTGATGCGCGAGCATGTGACGCGCGGGCCCGCCACCGATGGTTCGGCACTGGTCGAGCCGTTCGACGTGATCGCAGTCTATTCTTTCGAGGGCGACAAGTGCTCTCGGGTGGAGTTTATCCGGTGAAGTCCACGTTTGACCTCATGCGCCTCTGGGCCATGCTGACGGGCCTCGCGCTCGCCGCGTGGTACTTCGGCGAATTGTACCTCGGCGCACAGGCGACCGAGACGCTGCCGATGCTGATCGCCGCGATCGGCGGGTTCGAGCTGTTCCACTATGCGCAGGACATCCTGATCAAGCGGGGGCGGAGCAATGGCTGATCGCTATATCGAACCGGACAGCCCCGAACTGCGCGCCCGCTGGGGCGACTTCGCGTGGACTTCCGAGAATGCCGAGAAGGCCAAGCAGATCGTCGCGCGCTATCCGGCGGGGCGCCAGCGCTCGGCGGTGATGCCGCTGCTCGATCTGGCACAGCGCCAGGTGGGAGCGGAGCTGAACACGCAAGGCTGGCTGCCGATCCCGGTGATGGAATACGTGGCCAAGTATCTCGACATGCCGGTGATCCGCGTGGTCGAGGTGGCGACGTTCTACACCATGTACAACATCGCCCCGATCGGGCGTTTCCACGTGCAGGTCTGCGGCACCACGCCCTGCATGCTGCGCGGGTCGGACGATGTTATGGCCGCCTGCAAGGGCAAGGGCCTGAAGAAGGGCCACACCACCTCAGACGGCATGTTCACGCTGACCGAAGTCGAGTGCATGGGCAACTGCGCGTCGGCTCCGATGGTCCAGATCAACGACGACAACTACGAAGACCTGACCGCCGCCGACATGGAGCGCATCCTTGACGAGCTGGCCGCGGGCAAGCAGCCGAAGACCGGCACGCAGCTGCCGGGCCGTCATACGGTGGAACCGGCAGGTGCCTTGAGCAACCTGACGGCGATGGTCGATGCCAACCACGACTATCGAGGGGAGTGGTAAGATGGCCCTTCAGGACAAGGACCGCATCTTCACCAACGTCTACGGTTTCCAGCCGTGGAACCTTGCCGCTGCGAGGGCGCGCGGGGACTGGGACAATACCAAGGCCCTGATGGAGCGCGGGCAGGACGCGATCATCGAGGAAATCAAGGCCTCGGGCCTGCGCGGTCGTGGCGGTGCGGGCTTCCCGACCGGCATGAAGTGGTCGTTCATGCCCAAGGAGAGCAAGGACGGCCGTCCGAGCTTCCTGGTTATCAACGCCGACGAGTCCGAGCCGGGTTCGTGCAAGGACCGCGAGATCATCCGCCACGATCCGCACAAACTGATCGAAGGCGCGCTGATCGCGGGCTATGCGATGCGTGCGCGCGCCGCCTACATCTACATTCGCGGCGAATATATCCGCGAGGCCGAGACGCTGTTCGCCGCCGTGCAGGAGGCTTATGACGCCGGCCTGATCGGCAAGAACGCCAGTGGTTCGGGCTACGATTTCGACGTCTTCGTCCATCGCGGTGCGGGCGCCTACATCTGCGGCGAAGAAACCGCGATGATCGAGAGCCTCGAAGGCAAGAAGGGCCAGCCCCGCCTCAAGCCGCCGTTCCCGGCAGGCGCGGGCCTTTATGGCTGCCCGACCACGGTCAACAACGTGGAATCGATCGCGGTTGCGCCGACGATCTTGCGTCGCGGCGCTTCGTGGTTCTCCTCGTTCGGGCGCGAGAACAACAAGGGCACCAAGCTCTTCCAGATCAGCGGCCACGTGAACCGGCCCTGCGTGGTCGAGGAAGAGATGAGCATCCCGTTCAGCGAGCTGATCGAGAAGCACTGCGGCGGCATCCGTGGCGGCAAGGACAACCTCCTCGCCGTGATCCCCGGCGGCTCATCGGTTCCGCTGGTTCCGGCGGCCGAAATCTGGGACGCGCCGATGGACTTTGATGGTCTGCGCGCGCTGGGTTCGGGCCTTGGCACCGCCGCCGTCATCGTCATGGACAAGTCCACCGACATCGTCCGCGCGATCAGCCGCCTGTCGTACTTTTACAAGCACGAAAGCTGCGGCCAGTGCACACCCTGCCGCGAAGGAACGGGGTGGATGTGGCGCGTGATGGAACGCCTGCGCACCGGCGATGCGGATGTCGAGGAAATCGACATGCTGTTCAACGTGACCAAGCAGGTCGAAGGCCACACCATCTGCGCCCTGGGTGACGCGGCCGCCTGGCCGATCCAGGGCCTGATCCGCCACTTCCGCCCTGAGATCGAGCGCCGGATTGCCGAGAACGCTCGGCCAGAACTGTCAGAGGCAGCAGAATAATGCCTAAAGTCAAAGTCGACGGCGTAGAGCTCGAAGTCCCGGCAGGCGCTACTGTCCTGCAGGCGTGCGAGCTGGCCGGCAAGGAAATCCCGCGCTTCTGCTATCACGAGCGGCTGAGCATTGCCGGCAATTGCCGCATGTGCCTGGTCGAAGTGAAGCCCGGACCGCCAAAGCCGCAGGCGTCCTGCGCGCTGCCCGCCACGGAAGGCCAAGAAATCCGCACGGATTCCGAGATGGTCAAGAAGGCGCGGGAAGGGGTGATGGAATTTCTCCTGATCAACCACCCGCTCGATTGCCCGATCTGCGATCAGGGTGGCGAGTGCGATCTGCAGGACCAGTCGGTCGCCTATGGTCGTGGTGCCTCGCGCTATCACGAGAACAAGCGCGCGGTGACCGAGAAGTACATGGGCCCGCTCATCAAGACGACGATGACGCGCTGCATCCACTGCACCCGCTGCGTGCGCTTCAGTGAAGAAGTGGCGGGCGTGGACGAGATCGGCGCGCTCTATCGCGGCGAGACGATGCAGATTTCCACCTATCTGGAAAAGGCTGCGGCGCACGAGCTTTCCGCCAACGTGATCGACCTCTGTCCGGTCGGTGCTCTGACGAGCCGCCCCTATGCGTTCGAAGCGCGTCCCTGGGAGCTGAAGAAGACGCTGTCCATCGACGTTTCGGACGCGCTGGGCTCTAACATCCGGCTCGACAGCCGTGGCCGCGAAGTGCTGCGCATCCTGCCGCGCGTCAACGACGACGTGAATGAGGAATGGCTGTCCGACCGTGGCCGCTACATGGTCGACGGACTGACCCGCCGCCGTCTCGACAAGCCATGGCTGCGCCGTGATGGCAAGCTGGTCGCGGCGACCTGGGCAGAAGCGTTCGAGGCTGTTGCAAAGATCAATCCGGGCTCGTCGGTGGCGGTGATCGCGGGCGATCTGGTTGATTGCGAGACGATGTTTGCGGCCAAGAAGTTGGCAGGGGCCTTGGGTTCCACGCTGCTTGAAGGCCGTCAGACCGGCCTTGCCTATGACACGTCGAACCTTGCGGCAGTGAACTTCAACTCAGGCCTCGCTGGCATCGAGGATGCGGACGCGGTGCTGATCGTGGGTTCGATGATCCGCGACGAGGCGCCGCTGCTCAACACCCGCCTGCGCAAGGCGGTGAAGAAGGGCGCGAAGGTGTTCGTGGTCGGTCCGCAGTGGGACCCGACCTATCCGGCGACGTTCCTGGGTGATGATCTGGCGGTGCTGGGCAACCTGCCAGCCGAAGTCAGCGATGCCTTCGGTGCCGCGCAGAAGCCCGCGATCATCATTGGCGGCGCGGCTCTGGGCAAGGGCGCGCTTGGTGCTGGTCTGGCATTTGCCGAACAGTTCAATCTGGTGCGTGAGGGCTGGAACGGCTTCAACGTCGTGCACATGGCAGCAAGCCGCATGGGTGGCTTGATGCTCGGCTACGCGCAGACGGGCGGCCTTGCCGATCTGGTTGCGGCCAAGCCGAAGATGGTCATCTCGCTGGGTGCGGATGAGGTGGACTTTACAAAGTTTGCCGACAGCATGATCGTGCATATCGGCCATCATGGTGACAAGGCGGCGCACGCTGCCGATGTGATCCTGCCTGCCGCCGCGTTCAGCGAGAAGGACGGCACTTACGTCAACACCGAAGGCCGTGTGCAGTATGCCGAAAAGGCCGTGTTCGCGCCGGGCGATGCCCGCGAGGACTGGACGATCCTGCGGGCCATGGCCGACGCGCTTGGCGTTTCGGTAGGCTTCGACAGCTTCGAGCAGCTTCGCGCCGCGATGGTGGCCGAAGTTCCGGCGCTGGGCTTGGAAGGTCTGGCTGATTACGGTGCTCTGCCCTCGGCTCCCGCTGGTGCCAGGGCTGAGGGTGTGATCGCGGGTTACCCGATCAAGGATCGCTACCTGACCAACGCCATCGCCCGTTCCAGCCCGACGCTGCAGCGCTGTTCGGCGGAACTGCTCCACGGGACAAGCTTCGCGGAGGCCGCGGAATGACCGAGTTCTTCATGGGTCTTGGCCTCTCGTACGAGTGGGCCTGGGGCATTGCCACCATCTGCGGGATCCTGCTGATCGCGTTTCCGCTGATGCTCGGCGTTGCCATGATCATCTATGCCGACCGCAAGATCTGGGCGGCGATGGCGCTGCGCAAGGGGCCGAACGTGGTCGGGCCGCTCGGCCTGCTGCAGTCGTTCGCCGACGGCCTGAAGGTGTTCCTGCAGGAAACCATCATTCCTTCGGCGGCGAACAAGGGCCTGTTCCTGATCGCGCCGATCATCACCTTCACCGTCGCGCTGATGGCTTGGGCTGTGATCCCCTTCAATTCTGGCGCGGTGCTGGCCAACATCAACGTCGGCCTGCTCTACGTGCTCGCGATTTCGTCGCTGGGCGTTTACGGCGTAGTGATCGCGGGCTGGTCGTCGAATTCTAAGTACCCGTTCTTCTCGGCGATGCGCGCCTCGGCGCAGATGATCTCCTACGAAGTCTCGATCGGCTTCATCCTGATCTGCGTGGTGCTGTGGGCGGGGACGTTCAACCTGAACGACATCGTCAAGGCGCAGCAAAGCCACGTGTGGATCATCAACGGCTTCGTCGCGAACCCGCTGCTGTTCCCGATGTGGGTGATGTTCCTGATCTCGGGCATGGCCGAAACCGCACGCGCGCCGTTCGACCTGACCGAGGCGGAATCGGAACTCGTCGCCGGTTACCAGACCGAATACTCGTCGATGGCCTTCGCGCTCTACTGGCTCGGCGAATATGCCAACGTGCTGCTGATGTGCGCGCTGAACGCCGTGCTGTTCTGGGGCGGATACCTGCCGCCCCTCGACATTCCGGTGCTTTACCTCGTGCCCGGCTTTGTGTGGCTCCTGCTCAAGATCCTGTTCTTCTTCTTCATCTTCAGCTGGGTGAAGGCGACCGTCCCGCGCTATCGCTATGACCAGCTGATGCGCCTGGGCTGGAAGATCTTCCTGCCCGTATCGCTGCTGTTCGTGTTCCTCGTCAGCGGCTACCTCATGGCTACCGGACACTTCGCATGACCGTCGGACAGCTCATCAAGAGCTTCACCCTTTGGGAGTTCGTGAAGGCGCACTGGCTGACCTTGAAGTATTTCTTCAAGCCCAAGGCGACGATCAACTACCCGTTCGAGAAGAACCCGCTTTCCCCGCGCTTCCGTGGTGAACATGCCCTGCGCCGTTATCCCAACGGCGAGGAGCGCTGCATCGCGTGCAAGCTGTGCGAGGCGGTGTGCCCGGCGCAGGCGATCACGATCGAAGCCGAACCGCGCGAGGACGGCAGCCGCCGCACCACGCGTTACGACATCGACATGACGAAGTGCATCTTCTGCGGCTTCTGCCAGGAAGCCTGCCCGGTCGATGCCATCGTCGAGGGGCCGAACTTCGAATACGCGACGGAAACGCGCGAGGAGCTGCTCTACGACAAGGCCAAGCTGCTCGCGAACGGGGACAAGTGGGAGCGGGCGATAGCCGCGAACCTTGAAGCCGATGCGCCGTATCGCTAGGGGGCCGCGCTGATGATCCAGGTATTCGCCTTCTATCTCTTCGCCACGCTCTGCATCTTCAGCGGTGCGGTGACGATTCTTGCGCGCAATCCGGTGCATTCGGTGCTCTGGCTGATCCTCGCGTTCTTCAATGCCGCCGGCCTGATGGTGCTGGTGGGCGCCGAGTTCATCGCGATGCTGCTGGTCATCGTCTATGTCGGTGCGGTTGCGGTGCTGTTCCTGTTCGTCGTGATGATGCTCGACATCGACTTTGCCGAACTGCGCGCCGGATTCATCAAGAACTTCCCGCTCGGGCTGGCGCTGGCCGTCGTGCTTTTCGTCGAGCTGTTCGTCGGCCTCATCGTGCGCGGTGCAGGGTCGGTTGCGCTGGGCAAGGCCGATGGCTCGGCCGCGCCGCTGGCCGAAGCCTCGAACATCGAGGCCATCGGTGCACTGCTCTACAGCCGTTACCTGTTCCTGTTCGAAGCGGCGGGTATCGTCCTGCTGGTTGCGATGATCGGCGCGATCGTGCTGACGCATCGCCAGCGCACCGACACGCGTGGCCAGAACGTCTCGAAGCAGAACGCACGTCGCCCGGAAGAGGCGACCGTCAATCTCCAGCCGGAAGTGGGCAAGGGGGTCCAGATCTGATGATCGGCATCGAACACTACCTCGTCGTCAGCTCGATCCTGTTCGTGCTGGGCGTGCTTGGCATCTTCCTCAACCGGAAGAATGTCATCATCATCCTGATGGCGATCGAACTGATCCTGCTTTCGGTGAACCTCAACCTCGTCGCGTTCAGCGCGTTCCTGCACGACCTTGTCGGCCAGGTCTTCGCGATGTTCGTGCTGACGGTGGCCGCGGGCGAGGCAGCAATCGGGCTTGCCATTCTCGTCATCTACTTCCGTGGCCGCGGCACCATTGCCGTCGACGATGTCAACCGGATGAAGGGCTGAACCAATGTCTTCCATCCTGATCATTGTATTCCTGCCGCTTCTGGCAGCAATCGTCGCCGGCCTCGGCAACAAGAAGCTGGGCGCAGTTCCGGCCAAGGTGGTGACCACTGGCGCGCTGTTCATCTCGTGCGCGCTGTCCTGGCCGATCTTTATCTCTTTCCTGGGTGGAACGGCCGAGGCAAGCGTCACGCCGGTGCTGCACTGGGTCAAGTCGGGCGCGCTCGACTTCGCATGGGCGCTCCGGGTCGACACGCTTACGGCAGTCATGCTGGTGGTCATCACCAGCGTCTCGGCGCTCGTCCACCTGTACTCGTGGGGCTACATGAGCGAGGAGCCGGATCAGCCGCGCTTCTTCGCCTACCTGTCGCTGTTCACCTTCGCCATGCTCATGCTGGTGACGGCGGACAACCTCGTGCAGATGTTCTTCGGTTGGGAAGGCGTGGGCCTCGCCTCCTACCTTCTGATCGGCTTCTGGTTCCGCAAGCCTTCCGCCAACGCTGCCGCTATGAAGGCCTTCGTGGTCAACCGCGTCGGCGACCTCGGCTTCATGATGGGCATCTTCGGGACGTTCCTGGTGTTCGGCACAGTGTCGATCCCGGCGATCCTCGAAGCCGCGCCCGGCATGGCCGGCTCGACCATCGGTTTCCTTGGCT
This sequence comes from Novosphingobium sp. GW835-FHT14H07, assembly GCF_058793515.1. Taxonomy (NCBI): domain Bacteria; kingdom Pseudomonadati; phylum Pseudomonadota; class Alphaproteobacteria; order Sphingomonadales; family Sphingomonadaceae; genus Novosphingobium; species Novosphingobium sp. GW835-FHT14H07. Next base: position 77,034 of record NZ_JBXAFX010000008.1, on the reverse strand, counting down.
ACCGCTTCGACACGATGACCGTGCTGTGCCTGCTGCTGTTCATCGGCGCGATGGGCAAGTCGGCGCAGCTTGGTCTGCACACGTGGTTGCCTGACGCGATGGAAGGCCCGACTCCGGTATCGGCGCTGATCCACGCTGCCACCATGGTGACAGCGGGCGTGTTCATGGTCTGCCGTCTGTCGCCGATGTTCGAAGTCAGCCCAACGGCGCTGTCGTTCGTGACCTTCATCGGTGCGATGACGTGCATCTTTGCGGCAACCGTCGGCACGACGCAGACCGACATCAAGCGCGTGATCGCCTATTCGACCTGCTCGCAGCTGGGCTACATGTTCTTTGCGGCAGGTGTCTCGGCCTATGGCGCGGCGATGTTCCACCTGTTCACCCACGCCTTCTTCAAGGCGTTGCTGTTCCTGGGTGCCGGTTCGGTGATCCACGCGATGCACCACGAGCAGGACATGCGGTACTATGGCGGCCTGCGTAAGAGCATTCCGCTTACCTACTGGGCGATGATGATGGGCACGCTGGCGATCACCGGCGTCGGCATTGTCGATGTGTTCGGTTTTGCAGGTTTTTACTCGAAGGACGCGATCCTTGAGGCGGCCTATGCCAAGGGCACCGAACTGGGGCACTTTGCCTTCTTCATCGGTATCTTTGCAGCGCTGCTGACCAGCTTCTATTCGTGGCGTCTGGTGTTCCTGACCTTCTTCGGCAAGCCGCGCTGGGAGCAATCCGAGCATATCCAGCACGCGGTACACGATGCTCATGGGCATGACGATCATGCTCACGGGCACGATGACCACGCTCATGCGCATCATCATGACGAGTACAGTGACGGCACGGCAGGCTATCACCCGCATGAAAGCCCGCTGAACATGCTTGTGCCGCTCGGCGTCCTGGCGCTTGGCGCGGTGCTGGCAGGCTTTGTTTTCCATCACAGCTTCGTGAGCGAAGGCACCGGACATTTCTGGAAGGGCTCGCTCGTGTTCGCGGAACACACGATCCATGCAATGCACGCAGTGCCGACATGGGTTAAGTGGGCGCCGTTTGCGGTCATGGCCACCGGCCTGCTGATCGCCTGGTATGCTTACATCAAGAACACGAAGTTCCCGGCCGCGTTCGTCGAACAGTTCGGGTTCCTCTACAAGTTCCTGCTCAACAAGTGGTACTTCGACGAGCTTTACCACTACGTTTTCGTCGTTCCGGCGATGTGGCTTGGCCGCGTGTTCTGGAAGGTTGTCGACCAGGGCGTGATCGATCGCTTCGGCCCGAACGGTGCCGCTTGGGTCGTCGCTCAAGGCAGCCGCGCCGCCGCCAAGCTCCAGTCGGGGTATCTCTATAGCTATGCGCTGGTCATGCTCGTCGGCCTTGTCGGCGCGATCAGCTGGGTGATCGCACAATGACCGGTTTTCCGATCCTCTCGCTGATGCTGCTGGTGCCGCTGGTTGCGGCAGTGGCCTGCCTTGTCGTTCCTCGTGAACAGGCGCGTTCCGTTGCGCTTGTCGCCACTTTGATCGACTTCGTTCTGGGGGTGATCCTCTGGGCACAGTTCGACATCGGCGGCGCGCAGTGGCAATTCACGGAAAGCGCCGCGATCTTCTCGGGCTTCTCGTGGAAGCTCGGCATCGATGGCATCGCGCTGCTGCTGATCGCGCTGACCGTGTTCCTGATGCCGATCTGCATCGGCGCCAGCTGGACCTCGATCGACAAGCGCCAGGGCGAGTATTACGCGGCGTTCCTGCTCATGGAAACGCTGATGATCGGCGTGTTCGCGGCGCAGGACCTGTTTCTGTTCTACATCATGTTCGAGGCCGGCCTGATCCCGATGTACCTGATCATCGGCGTGTGGGGCGGGGCGGAGCGCATCTACGCCAGCTACAAGTTCTTCCTCTACACGCTGCTCGGCTCGGTGCTGATGCTGATCGCGATGTTCTGGATGGTGAACGAAGCCGGCACGACCGACATCCCGACGCTGATGGCCTACAACTTCCCGGTGCAGGCGCAGACCTGGCTGTGGCTGGCCTTCTTCGCGAGCTTTGCCGTGAAGATGCCGATGTGGCCGGTCCACACCTGGCTGCCTGACGCGCACGTGCAGGCGCCCACCGGCGGTTCGGTGATCCTTGCGGGTGTCCTGCTGAAGATGGGTGGCTATGGCTTCATCCGCTTTTCGCTGCCGATGTTCCCCGAAGCCTCGGCGCAGTTCGCGCCGCTGATCTTCGGCATGTCGATGGCGGCCGTGGTCATCACCTCGCTGATCGCGTTGGTGCAGCACGACATGAAGAAGCTGATCGCCTATTCCTCGGTCGCGCACATGGCGATCGTGACGATTGGCCTGTTTGCCTTCAATCAACAGGGTCTCGAAGGTTCGATGCTGATCATGCTGAGCCACGGCCTGGTTGCAGGCGCGCTCTTCCTCAGCGTGGGCGTGATCTATGACCGTCTGCACACGCGCGAAATTGCGCGCTATGGCGGCTTGTCGATCAACATGCCGTATTACGCGGTGTTCCTGCTGCTGTTCACGATGGCCTCGATCGGGCTTCCGGGTACGAGCGGTTTCGTTGGCGAGTTCCTGTCGCTGATGGGCGTCTACCAGATCTCGAGCTGGGTTGCCCTGATTTGCACCACCGGGATCATCCTTGGTGCGGCATACATGCTCTACCTTTATCGTCGCATTGCCTATGGCGAGCAGAAGAACGCCGATGCCGCCGCGATGCTCGATCTCGACAAGCGCGAGTGGGCGATGATGGTTCCGCTTGCTGCCGTGGTGCTGTGGATGGGCGTGTACCCTGAAAGCTTCATCGCGCCGATGCGCAAGGATATTGCCGCGCTTGATGCGCGCCTCGCGCAAGCCAAGCCCAAGGGCGATGCGCAAGTAACTGCTGGAAAGCCGATGGCTGCTGCCCATTCTGAACATGAAGCCGCGCACGGGGAGGCACACTGATGGACTTCGCCCGTTCGCTCGCTCTCACCTCACCCGAAATCCTCCTTTCGGTTTCGGGTCTGGTGCTGCTGCTGATCGCCGCCTGGGGCGGTGACAAGGCCTCGCGCCTGATCTCGATCCTTGCCGTTGCTGTCCTGACGGTTTGCGCCATTCTTACTGCGCCTGCACTGTGGGGGCAGGCAATGGGGCCGGACGTGACCGCGTTCGGTGGCCAGCATCGCGCCGATGCCTTCGCCGCGTTCGCCAAGTTGCTGATCTACGCCAGTGCTGGCGTGACGCTGATCGTTGCGCAGTCGTTCTTCGACAAGGCTCGCGCAATGCGCGCAGAATTCCCGCTGCTGGTGCTGTTCGCCTCGCTCGGCATGGGCATGATGGTGTCTGCAGGTGATCTGCTGGCGCTTTACATCGGCCTCGAGCTGAACAGCCTTGCGTCCTATGTGTTGGCTTCGTTCCTGCGCACCGACGAGCGGTCGGCGGAATCCGGCCTCAAATACTTCGTGCTTGGCTCGCTGGCTTCAGGTATACTGCTGTTCGGCATGAGCCTGACCTACGGCTTCACCGGCACGACCAGCTTTGGCGGGATCAATGCTGCGCTTGCGGGCGGCCTGTCGACCGGAGCGACGTTCGGCCTCATTTTTGTGCTCGCAGGTCTTGCCTTCAAGATCAGCGCGGCGCCGTTCCACATGTGGACGCCCGACGTTTACGAAGGCGCGCCGACGCCGGTAACGACGTTCTTCGCCACTGCGTCGAAGGTCTCGGCGCTGGGCCTGCTGGTGCGCGTCAGCTTCGAGGCTTTCGGTAGCCAGCCGCATGCCTGGCAGCAGGTCGTGATCTTCGCCTCGCTGCTGTCGATCGTTATCGGCGCGCTGGGTGCGATCGGCCAGAACAACATCAAGCGCCTGATGGCCTATTCGTCGATCAACAATGTCGGCTTCATCCTGATCGGGCTTGCGACGGCAACGCGCGCCGGTGCTTCGGCGATGCTTGTCTACATTGCGATCTACGTAGCAATGTCGGTGGCAGGCTTTGTTGCGGTGCTGCTGCTGCGCGACGAGAACGGTGAACAGGTCGAAGCGATCTCCGACCTGGCTGGCCTTTCGAAAACGCGCCCCTGGATTGCCCTTGCGATGGCGTCGGTGATGTTCAGCCTTGCCGGTATTCCGCCGCTGTTCGGCTTCTGGGGCAAGTTCGTGGTGTTCCAGGCCGCAGTGCAAGCCGACATGATCGTGCTCGCCGCGATCGGCATCGCTGCATCGGTGATCGGTGCGTTCTACTACCTCAAGGTTGTCAAGGTCATGTACTTCGACGAACCGGCGGATGTGGTGAAGGGCGCTGGCGAGACTTCGCATACCGTGCTGCTGGTGCTGTCGAGCCTTGCGATCTCGCCGCTCGGCTACCTTGGCACCAAGTGCCTCGATACACTCGCGGGATACGCTGCCGCAGCGCTGTTCCCGGTCGGCTGATCACTTGATCGAAACCGTCGCCGAAATTCCCTCGACCAATGGTGCGCTGCTCGCGCGCCTTGGCGGGGGAGAGGCGTTGGCCGAAGGTGACTGGCTGGTTGCTGACCGGCAAAGCGCTGGGCGCGGGCGCGCAGGGCGGGCGTGGAGCGACGGCTTCGGGAACTTCATGGGTTCGACGGTCGTCAACCTTCGTGGTTCCGATCCGTTGCCCCAGACGCTGGCTCTGGTTGCCGGGCTGGCTGTGCACGAGACGGTGAGCGCCATCGCTCCGACACTGGCTGATCTCTGGCTGAAGTGGCCGAACGACCTGCTTGTTGGTGATGCAAAGCTGGCGGGCATTTTGCTCGAGCGGCAGCGTGATGCGGTGGTCATCGGAATTGGCGTAAACCTCGCGCAAGCACCCCAAGTACCTGACCGGTCGACGGCGTCGCTGAGCGATTGCGGCATCGACATTTCCCGCGACCGGTTCGCCAGCGATCTGGCTGCGCGGCTTGGCGATGCAGTTGACCGGTGGCACTACGGCGAATGGCCGCTGCTGCGCCAGCAGTGGATTTCCCGCGCCTTGCCCACAGGGACGCTTGTTTCGGTCAAGGATAGCGACCACGGCACCATCATGGGTGCGCTTGCCGGCATCGATGATGACGGCGTTGCCCTTCTTCGCTTGGCGGACGGGGCGGTCCGTGCCATCCACGCTGGCGACATAGATATGGTGGGAACTCATGCTTCTGGCGGTTGACGTCGGCAATACCAACATCGTCTTCGCACTGTTCGAAGGTCGCGAGATCAAGTCACGCTGGCGTGTTGCGACTGATCCACGCCGCACGGCTGACGAGTACGCAGTGTGGCTGTTGCAACTCATGCAATTGCAGGGTTTTGACCGAAAAGCCGTGAGCAAGATCATCATCTCGACAGTTGTGCCGCGCGCGCAGCACAACCTCGAGGTGCTCTCGCAAAAGTACTTCGGGCTCGATCCGCTGATCGCAGGGCAGGCTCCCGTGGAATGGGGCTTCGAGGCAGATGTCGACGAGCCGCGCTCACTTGGCGCAGACCGTGCCGTCAATACCGTGGCGGCCCACGCCAAGTATGCTGGTGACCTGATCGTCGTCGATTTCGGCACAGCCACGACATTCGACGTGGTAGACTTCAATGGTGCCTACAAGGGCGGGATCATCGCACCCGGGATCAACCTGTCGCTCGATGCGTTGGTGACGGCAGCCGCAAAGCTGCCGCGCATTGCAATCGCGCCGCCGCGAGGCAACGACCGCCGGGTCATTGGTCGCAACACCGAAGACCAGATGCAGATCGGTGTGTTCTGGGGCTATGTCGCAATGATGGAAGGCCTGATCGCGCGGCTGCGTTCAGAGATTGGTCGCCCGGCCAAGATCATTGCTACGGGCGGCCTGGCCGTGCTGTTTGACGAACATACCGAGATTTTCGATCACGTGGATACCGATCTTACCCTCGACGGCCTCGCGATCCTTGCTGAAAGAGTGTCTGATTCGTGAAGCCTGCCAAGGAACTCCTCTTCCTCGCCCTTGGTGGCTCGGGCGAGATCGGGATGAACGTCAACCTTTATGGGTGTGACGGCAAGTGGCTGATGGTCGACCTCGGCATGACCTTCGCCGACCCGTATTACCCCGGGATCGACCTGGTTTTTGCAGACCTCGATTTCATTGAGCAGCGTCTCGATGACCTTGTCGGTATCGTCCTGACGCACGCGCACGAAGACCATATCGGTGCCGTGCCATACTTCGCGCAGGACCTTGGCGTACCGCTTTATGCGACGCCTTTCACGGCCAAGCTGGTGCATGAGAAGCTGGTCGAAGCGGGGATCGAGGAAGAGGTCGAGCTCAACGTCATCGACCACCTTGATCGCTTCGAACTGGGGCCGTTCGGCATTCGCTACGTGCCGCTGGCGCACTCGATTGCGGAAGGCAATGCGCTGCTCATCGACACCCCGCATGGTCGCATCTTCCATACCGGCGACTGGAAGCTGGACGACGAACCGCGCATCGGCACCCCGGCGACCGAGGAGGAATTGACCGCAATCGGTGACGAGGGCGTGCTGGCGCTGGTCTGCGATTCCACGAACGTGTTCAATCCCAAGCCATCGGGTTCGGAAGGCGAAGTGCGGGCGGGGTTGCTCGAGGCGGTTGGAGCGCAGAAGGGGCGTCGCGTCGTCGTCACCACATTCGCTTCCAACGTGGCGCGCCTCCAGACGCTCGGTGAGGTGGCCGAGGCTACCAATAGGAAGTTGTGCGTTGCGGGCCGCTCGCTCGACCGTATCATCCGCGTTGCGCAATCGTGCGGCTATCTCAAGAACTTCCCTGATCTGGTCCATGTCGACGATGCAATGGACGTGCCGCGCGGCGAACTGCTCGTGCTGGCGACAGGCGGGCAGGGTGAGCCGCGCGCGGCACTGGCACGCATTGCCGGCGATCAGCACCCGGTGCGGCTTGAGAAGGGCGACGTGGTCCTGTTCTCCAGCCGCCAGATCCCGGGAAATGAACTTGCCATCGGGCGCATCCAGAATGCGCTGGTAGAGAAGGGCGTGCGGATCGTGACTGACAGACAGTCAATGATCCATGTCTCGGGTCACCCCGGTCGCCCTGAACTGGTGGCGCTGTATGACTGGATCCGGCCGGAGATCCTCGTGCCCGTCCACGGCGAAATTCGTCACATGGCCGAGCAGGCGCAACTGGGCCTGGACGAAGGCATTCCCAAGGCGATCCTGCAGAAGAACGGCGATTTGATCCGGCTTGCACCCGATGGCCCGAAGAAGCTTTCGGAAGAACGCGCTGGACGTCTGGTGCTCGACGGCGACATCATAGCCCCCGCCGATGGCGAGGGCGTCGTGGCGCGGCGCAAGCTTTCGCAGAACGGCCTGATCACGGCGGCGCTTGCGGTGCGGCACGATGGGCAACTGCTTTCTGACGTGGAGATCGCCTCGATCGGCATTCCGTTGGACGAAGACATGGAGGCCTTCGTGGCCGAGGCCAAGGTCGAGGCATCGCAGGCCGTGCGGAACCTGAAGGGTGATCGCAAGCGGGATCGCGTGGCCGTGGCAGAAGCCGTCAGGCTGGCGGTCCGTCGCACCGGACAACGCTGGTCGGGCAAGAAGCCGGTCGTGCAAGTGCTGCTGCGGGAAAGCTGAACCCATGAAGATCACGTCGATCATTGCGATTTACGGGCTGTTCTGGGTGATGGCGGCGTTCGTCGTCCTCCCGTTCGGTGTGCGCACGCATGACGAGCTCGGGCAGGAGAAGGTGCTCGGGCAGGCCGACAGTGCGCCTGGCAACTTCAATCCGCGCAAGATCGCGATCCGTGCGACGATCCTTTCGGCCGCGATGTTTGCGTTCTTCTATGCGAACTATTTCAATGGCTGGATCACCGTGGCCGACCTCGATTTGACGACCTACTTCCCGCACTGACTGTGGCTGGGGGGGCTGGAACGAGTGGGGAGACAAGACAGCGTCGGATAGACCCGGCGCTGGCATGGCTGCTGGTCCTCGCGCTTTTCTTCCGAATTCCGATCTCGCTGTTCACCGTCTATCACCACGCGGACGAGATATGGCAGTATATCGAGCCGGCCTACGGCTTGATAACTGGCGACTGGATCCGCACCTGGGATATCCGCCTCGGCATTCGCAGCTGGTTGATCCCGCTGGTCATGGTCGGGCCGGTCTGGCTTGGGCATGCGCTCGATCCCGCTGGCGAGTTGCACCTGGTCCTGCCGCGCCTGTGCATGGCGGTGGCATCGTTGGGGACGGTCTGGGCCGGGTGGTCGCTTGGCGCGCGGATCAGCCGGACACATGCGATAACGGCCGGGTTCGTTGCCGCGGTCTGGGTGGACTTTGCCTACTTCGCCTCGCGCACTTCGAGCGATACTTTCTCGGTCCTCGCCATTCTGCCGGGATTGGCGCTGCTGGTTCGGTTTCGGGACCAAGGCAATCGCCGCGACGCGCTGATCGGCGGGTTCCTCCTGGGTCTTGGCTTCATCATGCGGTTTCCGCTCGGCCCGGCCCTGGCAATCCCGTTTCTGTGGGCCGGACGGTTTGAACTGCGTCGCGCATGGCTGCCGCTGCTGGTCGGCGCAACCGGCGGTGTGCTGTGCGACGTGCTGGCCAACCTTGCCATGGGCGAGATGCCGCTGGTCTGGATCTACAACAATGTCTTTGCCAATGTCGTCGCCAACCGCAGCCATGCCTATGGGGTCGAGGCACCGGAATGGTATCTGCAGGTACTGATCTGGCAGTGGCAGTGGATCGCAGTAGCGCTGGTGCCTGCCCTCCTGTTCGGGGCGAGGCGCTATCCCATGCTGGTGGCAACGGCAGCGGCAGTGATCGCCATCCATTCGGCAATCGGCCACAAGGAGTATCGCTTCATACTGCTTGCAGTGCTGCTGCTGATACAGGTGGCCGCCATCGGTTCGGTCGATCTTGCGCAGCGCCTGGCCGCCAGGCGCAAGCGGGAGCTGGGCCGGATGGGCCTTGTTCTCGTCCTTGGCCTGTGGCTGGCGGCATCGGTGCAAGTGGCGGCGACAGAGCCTTTCGTGATCAACTGGGGTGTTGGCAAGGCGCCGCTGCGGGCTATGCGGACCGTGCGCAGCCAGCCGAACTTCTGCGGACTGGCAACCTATCGCATCCGTGACGTGCCGTTCGTCTCGCGCGCGGTGCTCAACCGCAAGGGGCAGACGCTGTTGATCGAGGGGCGGCAGGCTCCCCGTATCGCGGCGCAGGCGCAGGCGCGCTACAACGTTGCCGTGGCACCGGCCGAACACATGGGGGAGTTGCCGCCAGCCTATCGCTTCGTCGGCTGCATGTCGCCGAAAAAGCCGCTGTTCGAGCAGCAGTACTGCGTATTCCGGCGGGAAGGGCCGTGCACCGAACCGGGTGGTGATCTCGATTACAACGCGGTGCTGGTCCGCATCGACAAGTAGCGGTCAAACGCCCTCCAGAGCATAGCCAGCCGAGCGTACTGTCCGTACGGGATCGGCCGCACCGGGGATGGCAATGGCCTGACGCAGGCGGCGGATGTGGACGTCGACCGTGCGCAGCTCGATGTCGCTGCCGCTTCCCCAAACCGCGTCGAGCAACTGTCCGCGCGAGAATACGCGACCGGGATGTTCCATGAAGTGCTTGAGCAGGCGAAACTCGGTCGGACCGACCTTCATCGGTGTGCCGCGACGCATGACGCGGTGTGCTGTCGGGTCGAGCGACAGATCGCCGACCGTGATCGTCTCACCAGCCAGGGCCGGGCGCACCCGGCGCAGGACTGCGCCCACGCGGGCGATCAGCTCGCGCGGGGAGAAGGGCTTGGTGACGTAATCGTCCGCGCCGATCTCAAGCCCGCGGATGCGATCGTCTTCGTCAGAGCGGGCAGTGAGCATGATGATCGGAACGTGCGCCGTCTCCTTGTTGCGACGCAGCCGGCGGCATACTTCAATACCGCTGGTGCCACCGATCATCCAGTCGAGCAGGACGAGGTCGGGGGCATCCTCGGCGGCGAGAAGCAGGGCCTCGTCACCGTCGTCGGTGGTGCGCACGTCGTAGCCTTCGCCGCGAAACCGGTATTCGACCAGTTCGGCCAGGGCGGTGTCATCTTCAACCAGCAGCAACTTCGGAGCAGGCACGCAAACCTCCTTGACGGTCAGTTTGCCAAGACACGACCAATGTTACCGCCTTGTGACGAAACCCCAAAAAGGGCCTCATGCTGGCGGCAGCACTTCCTCGCGATCCGGCAGGTTCATGCCCGTGGCGGCATAGTAGACCATTTCGGCGATGTTGGTGGCATGGTCGCCAATGCGCTCGATATTGCGTGCGACGAACAGGAGCTGGGCAGCGCTGCTGATCGTGGCGGGGTTTTCGACCATGAACGACACGAGGTTGCGGAAGATCGAATCGTAGAACGCATCGACCTTGGCATCGCGCTGGACGATCTCGGCCGCGGCAACAGGATCGCGCGCTGCGAAAGCTGTCAGCACGTCGTGAACCATCTCTGCGGCGAGGTCGTTCATCGCTGGAATCAGGGTCAGCGGTTCGAAGCGCTTGCGCCCTTCGATGATGCCGACGCGCTTGGCGATGTTCTTGGCGTAATCGCCGATCCGCTCGATCACGCCAGCGATCTTTAGTGCGGCGATGACTTCGCGCAGGTCGTCAGCCATGGGCGCGCGCAGGGCAAGGACGCGGATGGCGAGCTTGTCGACTTCGGCTTCGAGCTGGTCGATCCGCTTGTCGCGCGCGATTACGCCGGCGGCGAGGTCATGGTCGCCACGCAGCAGCGCATCCATCGCCTCGGACACGGACAGTTCAGCAAGGCCGCCCATTTCCGCGACAAGGCCGCGCAGCCGGGTGATGTCCTCGTCGAAAGCCTTGACGGTATGTTCGGCCACCATGTCTTCCCCTTACCCGTAACGTCCGGTGATGTAGTCCTTCGTCCGTTCCTCGCGCGGATTGGTGAAGATATCGGAAGTCTTGCCGTATTCGACGATCTTGCCAAGGTGGAAGAACGCCGTCCGCTGCGATACGCGCGCAGCCTGCTGCATTGAATGGGTGACGATGACGATGGCATAGCGGCCACGCAACTCGTCGATCAGCTCCTCGATCCGCGCAGTGGCGATGGGGTCCAGTGCCGAGCAAGGCTCGTCCATGAGGATGACTTCGGGATCGACGGCGATGGCGCGGGCGATGCACAGGCGCTGCTGCTGCCCCCCGGAGAGCGCGGTGCCGCTGTCGTTCAGGCGATCCTTCACCTCGTCCCACAGGCCGGCCCGGCGCAGCGACTGCTCGACGATCTCGTCAAGCTCGGCCTTGCTGCCGGTGATGCCGTGGATCTTGGGGCCGTAGGCGATGTTTTCGTAGATCGACTTGGGGAAGGGGTTCGGCTTCTGGAATACCATGCCAACGCGGGCGCGTAGCTGCACCACGTCCATGCCGGACTTGTAGATGTCCTCGCCGTCGAGCAGGATATCGCCTTCGACCCGAGCGCTGGCAATCGTGTCGTTCATGCGGTTGAGCGTGCGCAGGAACGTGGACTTGCCGCAGCCCGACGGGCCGATGAACGCGGTGACATAGCGCTGCGGAATCTCGATGGACACGTCGTCAATCGCCCGCTTCTCGCCGTAGAACACCGAGACGTTCTTCGCGCTCATCTTCGACGGCGCATCGAAGTAGGGCTTGTCGTCCTGCTTCACTGCAGTCTGGATCGCTTCAGCGTTCATTTTACCACCGCTTTTCGAAACGGTTGCGCAGGTAGATCGCAAGACCGTTCATCAGGAGAAGGAAGACGAGCAGGACGACGATCGCCGCGCTGGTGCGCTCGACGAAGCCGCGGTCGATCTCGTCGGACCACAGGAAGATCTGTACCGGCAGCACCGAGGAAGGCGCGGTGAAGCCGGAAGGCGGGCTGGCCACGAAGGCGCGCATGCCGATCATCAGCAGTGGCGCAGTTTCGCCCAGCGCACGGGCCATGCCAATGATCGTGCCGGTGAGGATCCCCGGCAGAGCGAGAGGCAGCACGTGGTTGAACACCACCTGCACCTTGCTGGCCCCAATGGCGAGCGCGGCATCCCGGATCGACGGAGGCACTGCCTTGATCGCATTGCGGCCGGAGATCACGATGACCGGCATGGTCATCAGCGCCAGCGTCATGCCGCCGATCAGCGGGGCAGAGCGATAGTGCGGGAAGATGGCCAGGAACACGGCAAGGCCAAGCAGGCCGAAGATGATCGATGGCACTGCCGCCAGGTTGTTGATCGAAATCTCGATCCATTCGGTCCAGCGGTTCTTCGGCGCATATTCTTCGAGGTAAAGAGCCGACAGCACGCCCACCGGGAAGGCCAGGACCAGCGTGATGAACATCGTCAGGATCGAGCCCTTGAGGGCGCCCCAGATGCCTACTGACTGCGGGCTGGTGGCATCCGACCGGCTCAGGAAGCCCTTGTCGAACACGCGGACCAGCTTGCCTTCGCTTGCCAGTTTCCCGGCAAGCTGCTGCATTTCCGGTTCACCTTCGCCGCGCTGTGCAGAAGCAAGGTCGTCGCTCGCAGGGAGCGAGGCGCTGTAGGTGCTGCCCAACAGCGAGGGATCCGCGATAATGGCAGTTGCGACCTCACGCCAGGCACCCTGGCCGACAAGGTCGTCGGCTTCGGGGCCGAGCGCGGTCTTCGCAGCATTGCCGACGACCTTCTCCAGCCCTGCAAGTTCCAGCCCGCCCATGGGATCGGGCTGGGCAAGGCGCTTGGCGTCGATCTGCATCGAGCCCGCCAGCGGAATGTCGAATCGCACTTCGCTGCGCTGGAAACCGGCAATGCCCGCCGAGCTCATGTTGATCAGCAGGAATGCCAGCATCAGCGCCGAAAAGGCGACAGCGACAAAACCGAGCCAGCGAAAGCGCCTGTCGGCGGCGCGGCGCTTCGCCAGCCCCTTGTCCATCAGCGCCCGCCTGCGCGCCTGCACGTCTGAAGTGGTCTCGGTCATCGCAGGCTCACTCATAAGCTTCGCGGTAGCGCTTCACCACGCGCAGGGCGATGAAGTTCAGCGTGAGGGTGACAAGGAACAGGACCATGCCGAGCGCAAACGCAGAAAGTGTTGCGGGATGGTCGAAGCTGCCTTCGCCGGTCAGCATGGCGACGATCTGGAACGTCACGGTGGTCATGCTTTCAAACGGGTTGGCGGTAAGGTTGGCTGAAGCGCCTGCAGCCATGACGACGATCATGGTTTCGCCGATGGCGCGGCTGACCGCGAGCATCACGCCGGCGACGATGCCGGGCAGGGCAGCGGGGATCAGCACCTTGCGGATCGTTTCCGAAGTGGTCGCACCCATCGCAAGACTGCCGTCGCGCATGGCCTGCGGCACGGCGGCGATGGAATCGTCGGCCATCGAGGAGACGAACGGGATGATCATCACGCCCATGACAAGGCCCGCAGCCACGGCGCTTTCGGTCGATGCGCTGGATATGCCGATGGCCTGCGCTGCGTCGCGCACCATCGGGGCAACGGTGAGAGCCGCGAAATAGCCGTAGACCACCGTGGGCACGCCAGCGAGGATTTCGAGCAGCGGCTTCAGCACCTTGCGCACGCCGCTGCTGGCATACTGCGTGAGGAAGATCGCGCTCATCAGGCCCAGCGGGATGGCGACGATCATGGCGATGATCGCGCCGATGTAGATCGTGCCCCAGAACAGCGGAATCGCGCCATAATCGGCTCCATCTGGCGTGCCTGAACTCATCGGGTCTGGCGACCAGTGCGTGCCGAACAGGAAGTCCAGCGGCGATACCATGCCGAAGAAGCGCACAGTCTCGAACACCAGACTGACGATGATCCCGATCGTTGTCAGGATCGCCACCAGCGAGGCGATCAGCAGCAGCGCCATGACCGCGCGTTCGACGCGGGTACGGGCGGTAAAATCGGGCTTGAGGCGCAGGAATGCAAATGCGCCACCGGCAAAGGCGACGAGGATCGTCACGACAAGACCGATGGAGTCATAAAGCGTGATCGCCGCGCGGAACGGAGCGACAAGCCCCTGCGCTTCCTCGTTGAACACTCCGAAAGCGCGGCCTTCGGCAACGGCCCTGGCTTCTGCCAGCATCGTCTCGCGCTCGAAGCCGAACCCGGGCAGCAACGAGGCGGCCGGGTCGGCCAGGACCTGCCCGGTGATCAGCGTCGGGCTGATCGCGTTCCACAGCACGGCAAAGAGCAGGGCTGGTACGCCGATCCACAGGGCGACGTACCAGCCGTGGAAGTTCGGCAGCGAGTGGAGGCGCACCCCGGGCGCCGCCTTGCGGAAAGCCCAGGCGCGCGAGCGTGCCGCCAGCCAACCGAACAGGCTCAACCCGAAGGCGAGCAAAAGCAGGATGGATGACGACATGGCCCCCGACTTACTCCAATTCTTACTTCAGCTGCGAACCATCAAGGACCGGCAGGTCGGCAACAGCCTTCGCGCTCCCCGCTAGCACATCGTCAGGTGCAACCACCATGCCGAGCTTGGCAAGCGCGCCATCCTTGCCCCACAGCTTTGACCATTCGGTGACAAAGCCCTGCAGGCCGGGAATTGCCTTGAGGTGCGCCTTCTTTACATAGATGTAGAGCGGGCGGGCACCGGGATAGGAAAAGTCCGAGATCGTTGCGTAGGTCGGCTCGACGCCCTTCATCGTCAGGCCCTTGATACGGCCCTTGTTCTCTTCGAGGTAGGAATAGCCGAAGATGCCGATGGCCTTCGGGTTAGCCTCGATCTTCTGGACGATCAGGTTGTCGTTTTCACCAGCGTCGACGTAGGCGCCATCATCGCGCACTTCGCTGCAGACTTTGTCGTGCTTGTCCTTGTCGCTGTCCTTGAGCGCCTTCATCTCGGCGTTCTCGTCGCAACCCTTTGTCAGGATCAGTTCCTTGAGGGCATCGCGCGTGCCCGAAGTCGACGGCGGGCCGTAGACGAGGATCGGCTCGTTCGGCAGCGAAGGATTGACGTCCTTCCAGGTCTTGGCGGTGTTGGGCTTGCCATAGGGGTTCTTGGCGAGCGCCTTGTAAACGTCTTCCGGGCTCAGCGCGATGCCCGGGCCGCCTTGCGCTTCGGCAAAGGCAACGCCGTCGAGACCAACCTGGATTTCGACAATGTCCTTCACGCCGTTCTTCTGGCAGTCCTCGAATTCGGACTTCTTCATGCGGCGCGACGCATTCTCGATATCGGGGTGCTGTGCGCCGACACCTGCGCAAAACAGCTTCATGCCGGCGCCTGTGCCCGTCGATTCGATGATCGGCGATTTCAGCGAAGGATCGGACTTGGCCAGCGATTCGGCAACGGCCTTCGCGAAGGGATAGACGGTGGAAGAGCCGACGGCGCGAACCTGATCGCGGGTAGCGGCTTGCTGGCCTCCGCAGCCGGCCAAGGCAAGCGCGCCAAGGGCAGCAGCGGAAAGCGAAATCGTGCGAATCTTCGACATGGGTCTTTGGCCTTCATCCGTGTTGGCAAGGGCCCAATGCGACGGTTCCATGACAGGTTTATGACAAGGCTGGAAATGCGCAGTCAATCTGCGGAAACATTCGCCGCCGGCGCCAGCGGGATTCGCACCGTGACGGTTGTGCCAACTCCCAAGGTCGAAGCGATATCCAGCTTGCCGCGATGGCGTTCCACGATGTGCTTGACGATGGCGAGACCAAGGCCCGTGCCGCCAGCGGCACGGCTGCGTCCGGGATCGGTGCGATAGAAACGGCGGGTCAGGTAGGGCAGGTGATCTGGGTGGATGCCTTCGCCCTTGTCGGTCACGACAAGTTCGGCCTCGCTCCCATGGACGGCGAGGTCGACACTGACTGGCTGTGTCGGGTCACCATATTTCAAGGCGTTGTCGATCAGGTTGCGGACAAGCTGATCCAGTTGCTGACGATCGCCAAGCACCACACCTTCGTCGGCGCGCACCACGACCCGGCCTTCGCCGACGGTCATGGCAGTTTCGCTGGCGATGCTGCCCACCATCTGGCCCAGATCGATGCGATCGCGCGGAAGCTCGTGCTTCTCTGCCTCGATCCGCGAGAGCGACATGAGATCTTCGACCAGGCTCTGCAGCCGACGAGCTTCGCGCAGCACTGTTGCGTGGAATTTGGCGGTCGTTGCCTCGTCGACCCTGGCATCGGGATCTGCAAGCGTTTCGATATAGCCGATGATCGAGGCGAGCGGCGTGCGCAGCTCATGACTGGCGTTGGCGACGAAATCGGTATGCGAGCGGCTGATGTCGGCTTCGGCGGTGCGGTTGACCATTTCGATCAGCGAGAACCGCTCGTCGATCGGCACGCGGCTTACCTGCCAGATGGAGCGTGCGCCCGTCAGCCCTCGTACGAGTGCGCGGCCCTGCGGCTTCTTGAGCAGGTTGATGGCTTCTGGATGGCGCAATGCCACGCGGGCATCCTGCCCGACGATATGCGCGCCCAGTTCCTCTCGCGCAGCGGCATTGGCCGCGGCGATGCGCTGGCCATCAAGCATGAGAACAGGAAGGCCGAACGGCTCGACCAGTTCGATCATCGCCTGACGCGACACGCTACCATCGTCGCGATCGAGCGTCTCGACCACCGGTTCGGGGCGCGCCAGCCACAGTGTTGCCAGCCAGACGACGAGCACAGCGAGCGACATCCAGAATCCGGTGCCGCCCAAAAACATCACGACGGCTGCGCAGAGCGCAACGAATATGCTGGGGAGTGGCAGCGACAAACCCTTCATCGAATCATGCCGTGTGGATTGTTGTTGCCCGCGAATCGCCGATCCATGTGTCGGCTTCGTTGCAGCGCGGATAGGCGAGAGCAGGTGGGGCGCGCAAGCGCGCGGCGTGCAATGTCACATTTGGTCTTTGCGACGCGTGTGCCGATGAATTTGAAATTCCCACCACGAACGGTGGTGACCCCTACGGGAATCGAACCCGTGTTTCAGCCGTGAGAGGGCCGCGTCCTGACCGCTAGACGAAGGGGCCATTCCGCTGGAAGGCCTTGGCGTTGCGCTGCCGCTTCACCTCCCGAAGGAGGGAAGCAAGTGGTGACCCCTACGGGAATCGAACCCGTGTTTCAGCCGTGAAAGGGCCGCGTCCTGACCGCTAGACGAAGGGGCCACTGGGCTTGCGCCGCTGGGCAGGTCCGCGCCTCTAAGGGGAGGATGGCGGGGCGTCAAGCGGCGAATTGCAGAAAAATTTCAGTCGGCGAATGCAGCGTCCTCCACATGGAGTTCTGCGGCGGGGCGGCTGCCCCAGTCATCGATCTTTGCACGCCCCGCCAGCCAGAACTGTCGGCCTCGCGAACCGTGCAGCAGCGTCTGGCCCATTTCGCTTTGCGCCGCGCGGAAGGCGATCGCCTTGAAGGAGTGGCCGTCGGCGCCTGCGGCCACCATGCGCACGTGATCGGCGCCGACGAGATCGCATTTCACCAGTCTTACCGGACCAACTGCTACACGCGGGCCGGGCCAGCCTATTCCGAAGGGGCCGGCCGCCTCTAGGGTTTCGACCAGCGAGGGGCGCAGGCCGCCGGGCGCCAGCGACAGATCCAGCAGTAGCGATTGAGCGCCTCGTGCCCCGGTTACATCGCGCGCGAGTCGCTCGTCCAGCCAGTCTGCCAGAGTATTGAGCCGCGACGGATCGATCGTCAGGCCGCAAGCCATGGCATGCCCGCCCCCTGCCACGAGCAGTCCGGCCTCGCGCGCGGCTATGATTGCAGCGCCCAGGTCCACCCCGGCGATGGATCGGCCCGAGCCTTTGCCCATGCCTGCTTCGTCAGCATCAAGCGCGATCACCAGCGAGGGCTTGCCGGTCTTTTCCTTGATTCGCCCGGCCACGATGCCGATCACGCCGGGGTGCCAGCCGCGCCCGGCCAGAACCATGACCGCACGGTTATGCTGCGCGGCGATCTGTGCTTCGGCCGCTTCCTGCACTTCCTGCTCGATCGCGCGCCGTTCCTCATTGAGCCGAGACAGCTGCGCCGCAATTTCCCGAGCCTCATCCGGGTCCTGCGTTGTCAGCAGGCGCACTCCGAGCGTTGCTTCACCCACGCGGCCGCCTGCGTTGATTCGCGGGCCCAGTGCAAAGCCGAGGTCACTGCATGTGGGCGCGCGCGACAGGCGACTGGCGTCAATCAGCGCCGACAGGCCAATATTCTCGCGTCGCGCCATGATCTTCAGGCCCTGAGCTACCAGCGCGCGGTTGAGGCCCTTTAGCTGGGCCACGTCGGCTACGGTGCCGAGTGCAACGAGATCGAGCAGGCCCATGAGGTCTGGCGCCTTGCGGCCTTCGAAATATCCGCGCCCCCGCAGTTCGCGGACGATGGCAACGGCCAGGAGGAAGGCAACGCCCACTGCGGCAAGATGGCCGTGCGCGGCGGCCTCGTCACATTCGTCGAGCCGGTTCGGATTAACCAGGGCGACTGTCCGGGGCAGTTCGGGCGGGCATTTGTGATGGTCGACAACGATCACGTCGACCCCGGCCTGCGCTGCCGCCTCAAGCGCCTCGTGCGCCATCGCTCCGCAATCGACGGTGACTATCAGGTCGCTACCTTGCTGGGCCAGACGGACGAGCGCTTCGCCTGAAGGGCCGTAGCCTTCGAGCAGGCGGTCGGGGATATAGTGGCCTGCGCTCACGCCGAGACCTCGCAGCAGCAGGATCAGCAGCGCTGCGCTGGTCGCGCCGTCGACGTCGTAGTCCCCGTAAATCGTGATCTGCTCGTTGCGCTGGATGGCATCGGCGATGCGGCGGGCTGCTTCGTCCATGTCCCGGAACAGCGAAGGATCGGGCAGGAAATCGCGCAAAGTCGGGCGGCGATGGCGTTCGAGATCATCGGGCGAGACGCCACGCGAAAGCAGCAATTGGGTAACAATGGCCTCCTCGCCGTCTCGGGCACTGCCGCTTTGCCCTAAGTCCATGTTGCCTCCGCGCCAGCGCCAGGCCTGGCCCGAAAGAGATCGTGTTATCGCAGTGACCGGAATCATGCTCTTGCGCTATACCATGGGGCTCCCTGCGGAAAGGGGAAGGGAGTGTGCGGTGGCGCACCGGCCAGCAAGAGCCCCCGACGCATAAGGTCGCATCGAATCCGTCGCGGCGGTTGTCTGCCGCAAGTCCTTGAGGAGGATGCAGGAATGCGTGTGATGACCGGTTACGTGATTGCAAGCGGACTGACGCTTGGCGGTATTGCTGCTGGAGTCGTGGCGCAACAGGCGACCGCTCCCGTTGCCAGATACGAGATGCGTGCCGAGACGATGTCGGGGTTTGGCGGCATGGGCGCTGGCAGTGGCGGTGCTGGCGCGGCCCTGGCGATGGCCATGGGAGGGACGCCAAAGGCCCAGCACATGCTGTGGCTCGATCTCGGAACGTCCCGTGCGGCAGCGGACGGCAAGCCGAAAGCCGAACACTTCATGCCGGCTGGCGCCAAGCTCGGGAAATCGGTGCTGCTCAAGACACCTGTCAGCAAGCCCGCCGAACCGGGAACGACGGAGTTCCAGCGACCCAAGGGCCGAATGCTGATCTTCTGGGGCTGCGGCGAACACGCGCCGAAGGGTCAGCCGGTAGTCATCGATTTCAGCAAGCTTGCCGCGGGGCAGATCCCCCCGGGCCTATGGACCACGGCCGTCCCGATCGACCGCTGGGTCTCGCCTTCGTCGGCGAGGACCTACGGCACATGGCCAAGCGATGACGGCAAGTCCGCCAAGCCGGATTCATCCCTCATCGGCGCTCACCGTGTCCTTTCGAACTACTCGCCGGAACTGGCGTTCAACCTGGCCAAGGACTTCATGGCCCCACTCAACACCTCGAATAGCGCAATGGGCACTGGCGCCACCTTGCTGCGTTGGGGTGCAGTTCCCGACGCCACAGGCTACTATGCGATGATCATCGGCGGGAAGCAGGCGCCCAAGGGTCAGGACATGGTGGACATCGTATGGTGGTCGTCGAGCGCCACGCGTCAATTCGGCGGAGGATTGTCGGATTGGCTGGCACCGTCGACGGTTGCGAAACTGGTGGCCGAAAAGACGGTCATGTCTCCGCAGACAACAACGTGCACTGTCCCTGCAGAAGTCAAGGCGGCGGCGCCTGACTACATGTTCGGAACGCTCCATGCTTATGGGCCGGAAGAATCCTTCGCCTATCCTCCTCGTCCGGCAGATCCGAAGGCCAAATGGGTGCCGGAATGGACGGCGCGTATCCGCCATCGGTCCAGCACAGGCTTCCTTGTCGGAGTAGAAGGCTTTGGAGGGGCCGCCGCGAGCCAGCAGGATGCGCCCAAGCCGCAATGCAAGCCGAAGAAAAAAGGGCTGGGCGGCTTGCTGGGAGGCGCGATCGGCGGCGCCATCGGTGTGCCCGGCACTGGCGGGGATGGCTGCTAAGCGATGACAGGTGGCCTCGCGATCATCTGGCACAGCCGCACCGGCACTGCACGGGCAATGGCCGAGGCTGCCGCCAGCGGGGCCGAAACCGAAGGTGCCTGCCGACTGATCGAGGCTGCGTCCGCCGTACCCGAGGACCTGCTCGGTGCGGCGGGCTATCTGTTCTGTTGCCCCGAGAACCTGGGTTCGATGACCGGGGAGATGAAGGCATTCTTCGATCGGTGCTATTACCCTTTGCTCGGCAGGATCGAGGGCCGGGCCTATGCGGCCATGATTGCAGCCGGCACGGACGGAAGCGGCGCGGAACGTCAGCTTGATCGTATTGTGACCGGGTGGCGGCTCAGGCGGGCGGCAGAATCTCTGATCGTTAAAACAGGCGCACAGACGCCCGAAGAGATCCTTGGCCCTAAGCGCGTGCCTGAGGCACTATTGCACGATTGCCGCAATCTTGGACGGGCTTTGGCGGCGGGTCTCGCATTGGGAGTTTTCTAAAGCTTTCGAGCTTATGGACCAAAACCAAGCTTTCCCGGATGCACCGTGACTCGACGCATCCGGAGGACTGTGCAAATTGGGGCCGTGGCTGAAAGGTGGGCAAGTGGACGCGAGTGACCGGTCTGCAGTTTGCGCACCCATTGCAGCCCTTCTTTACAGGGCCGAAATGCTGCCAGCCCTCGCCGATATTCTGGCTGGCCCGGAGCGTGGCTTCGGATATTCGACATCCCACGTGCCCGATGCCTCGGAAGGCTGGGTGGAACTGCTCGCCAGCGGACTGACCTTCGATCTGCACGGCTTGAAGGACGGGCCACCTGCAGCGGCACCACCCATCGCTACTGCCCTTGGTCTTGCCCAACCGGATCTTGGCGAGCTGCGATGGCTGACGCTTGCACCTGGGCCACACCTCGCAGGTGCCGGCGGCCTCTTGCCGGTCATCCGAGTCGCGGCGATGCTTCTGACTGAGCTTGCGCAATTGAGCCAGGCGGAAGGGATTTCGTGGATTCCCGCCCATCTGGTTCTAAAACCGGGATTATTCAGGCAAGCCGTGTTGCCATGGCTGGAGGGCGGACCTTTCCCGGCTCCAGCCTTTGTCGCAATGCATCGCCTGGACGATGGCTCGATGGCGTCTCGCGGGCTTAATCTGTTGATGGGGCAGGAATTTATCCTGAAAGCAGGCAATTCTGCAGATCCGTCGCTGCTGGCTCGCACCGCTGTTCGGCTGGTTGATTGGCTGGTCGCCCATGGCCCCGTTTTGCAGCCGACACGGGCAATTCTTGCCGGAACGGGGGCAGTCAGTCTTGAGGCGGAGTCCGGCAGTCCTATCCTTGCCCGGTGCGACTGAAACGGAACCAATTTCAACCTGAAAGGGCCTCTCTGCCGTTCGGCAGCGTGAATATCCCTGGCCAGGCAGGATATTGCCCGGACCAGCAGCGCCATCACCTCGTTCCCCGTCAGGTTCTGAGTCTTCCGGCCTTCCGGAGAATGATCGATACGCTTGGCCATGAACGAATCGGGATTCACGACTTCCGCCGCAACGGCCAATTGTTGCCCGGGTCCGAACACGCGGCGCTGCGCGCAGGGTTGCCACTCCATCGCGGCCCGCACCGTGCCTATAACGAGCTGGTAATCGAGCGAATCGGTCAGATCGAAGCGGATTGGTCTCTTGCACGACGCAAGGGTTCGGCAACGGCCGATTTCACCGCCCTGATGCGCTTTGACTTGCTGCAGCGCGCGTTGCGCAGGCGCTTCCTCGATCCACGCAATTGGTCGCGCATGCCATTGAACACGCGCGACCCGTCGCTCGATTTCAGCCATCTCGACGACATGGCCCAGCTGTTCTGGACAGATACGGCCGTCGTGGCGCGAGCGAACTAGACCTGAATCAACGCAGGAACGCGGCAGAATTCTCCGTCAGTCTTGCTGCTGCCTCGCGATATTCCCGGTCGAGCCGGTCCACGCGGCTTGCGACCGGTTCGACAGCGGTGACGGCACCGATGCCCTGGCCGGAACCCCAGATATCCTTCCAGGCCTTGGCGTCGGTATTGCCGCCCGATCCGAAATTCATCTTGCTCGGGTCACTCTCGGGTAGGTTATCGGGATCGAGCCCTGCGTTGACGATCGAGGAGCGCAGATAGTTGCCGTGAACGCCGGTGAAGAGGTTCGAGTAGACAATATCGTCGGCCCGGCTGTCCACGATGGCCTGCTTGTAGGCCGCATTGGCATTGGCTTCCACGGTCGCGATCCAGGCAGAGCCGATATAGGCAAAGTCAGCACCAAGCGCCTGTGCGGCAAGCACCGAACGCCCATGGGCAATCGCGCCCGAAAGTGCGACGAGTCCATCGAACCATTCGCGGATTTCCTGCATCAGTGCAAAAGGCGATTGCGCCCCCGCATGGCCACCAGCGCCTGCGGCAACCGGGATGAGGCCATCGGCACCTTTCTCGATTGCCTTGCGGGCGAAGCGATCATTGATGACGTCGTGCAGGACAATGCCGCCCCAGCCATGGGCAGCGTTGTAGACATCCTCGCGCGCGCCCAGCGAGGTGATGAGCATCGGCACCTGCCACTTTGCACAGAGCGCCATGTCTTCGTCGAGGCGGTTGTTGGTCTTGTGGACAATCTGGTTCACGGCAAACGGGGCAGCCGGGCGGTCAGGGTTGGCGCGGTTATGGGCGGCCAGTTCTTCGGTAATCTGATGCAGCCATTCGTCGAGCTGGCTGATCGGACGCGCGTTGAGCGACGGGAACGATCCGACAATACCTGCCTTGCACTGGGCGATGACCAGTTCCGGGCAGGAGATGATGAACAGGGGCGACGCGATAACCGGCAGACGCAGGTTTGCGAACAGCGGGGGCAGGGGCATTCAGCGCGTGTCCTTCACAAGGTTCTTAATCGAGCAGTTAAAGTGCTAGGTGATGACACGTCGCCTGTCTAGGGGAGCATGTCCTCAATGCCGTAGAAGCGGGCGGCAGTGCCGGCAAAAAGCGCGCGTTTGTCACTCTCGGACGCGCCATGGGCCAGTCGCTTCAAGGCATTCCACAGCACGGTGTAGCTGGCGCCCCACTTGTCGACGGGGTAATTGCTTTCGAACATCGCGCGCTCCGGCCCGAAGGCTTCGATGCAGGTTTCGATATAGGGGCGCCACATGGCTGCCAGTGTCTCCGAGGACAGCCCCGCCATCGGGCCTTGCTCGGGAAGTCCGCAGAACGACATGGCAAGACCGCCAAGCTTGATCGTGACATTAGGGCATTCGGCAATCTGCCGGATCATGCTCCGCCAGCCATCGAAGCGCTCGTGCAGCCTGCCGTGATAGCTTGCGGTGCCGAGCGGGGTGCCGCAGTGATCGAGGCAGATCGGCTGGTCCGGAAACGCGCGGGCAAGGCTGAGCACATCACCCAGTTGCGGCTCCAGCAGCCAGGCATCGAATGTGAGGCCAAGCTCGCCGAGGTGGCGGAAGCCTTCACGGAACCTCTCCGATAGATAAAGCTCAGGCAGCGCATGGAACGGCGGCCCGAGTACGTCAGGATTGGCATCCCAGGCGCCCTGGTGGCGAATGCCGCGAAATCGCCCGTTACCTGCCTGCGCGAGCGCTTCGAGGACAGGACGTGCTGCATCGCCCAATTGCAAGTCGGCATGGCCGATGATCGCGGCACAAGGGCGGAAGTTTCCGTAAAGGCCGCTCGCACCTTGTGCGGCGATGCCGTTCACAAACTCGACTTCGCCCACCGGCTTCATCGCGGGTTCCGCATTGGCGCGGTAGAAGGCGCCGCATTCCATGTAGACCGTGGCTACCACGTTATGGCCACCACGCGCATCGGCCAGCAGCTGGTCGAACGTGTAATAGGCCGAGTGCGTCAGCGTCTCGATGAAAGGATGGCGGGGCTGCGGGAAAGCCGCGATCAGCGGGCGCAAGTCCCACAGATGGTGATGCGGATCAATGATCGGCAGGTCGGGTTCGAGAATCGCTTCGTCGGCCATAAAGTCCTGTCCCGTTGCGCGCCTCTTGCGGGCACGGGCAGACTATGGCGCAAGGATCTGCGCGGGCAAGCGGGTATTTAAGCGATCGGTTGAACGGGCGGCCGCGGAGGCCGCCCATTTAGCGCTCATGCAGCAGCGTTTGCTGCGCTGAGAACCGCGCGAACCGAAGCGGTCGCCACGTCCTCATCGATACCGACGCCCCAGATCGTGCGGCCATCGGCGGTCTTGCATTCGACGTAGGCTGCGGCGCGGGCATTGCTGCCGGCACCCATCGCATGCTCGGAATAGTCGGTGATGTCGATCTCGACTCCGAAGCCGTCCTTGAGCGTGGCGACGACCGAGGAGATCAGGCCGTTGCCGCGTCCGGATACCGACTGGACCTTGCCATCGACTTCGATCTTGCCGGCGAAGATGCGTGTGCCATCAGGGCCCCGCGCCTCCTCATAGTCGACCAGCTGGAAGTGCTGCGGCGCATCGAGTCGATAGGCCTTGCGGAACACGCCCCAGATGTCTGCCGCCTGCAGTTCGCGGCCCAGTTCGTCGGCCAGCTCCTGGACATGGCGCGAGAAGTGCGCCTGCATTTTCTTGGGCAGCTTGAGGCCTTGGTCCTGTTCGAGCACCCAGGCAAAGCCGCCCTTGCCGGACTGCGAATTCACGCGGATCACCGCTTCATAGCTGCGGCCGAGATCCGCCGGATCGATTGGCAGGTAGGGGATTGCCCAAAGCTCGTCGTTGCGCTGCTCCTGCGCTGCGAAGCCCTTCTTGATCGCGTCCTGGTGGCTGCCGGAAAACGCGGTGAAGACCAATTCGCCGCCATAGGGATGGCGGGGATGGACAGGCAGCTGGTTGCAGTATTCGACCGTCTGGATCACCTCGTCGATGTCCGAGAAGTCCAGTTCAGGGTCGATCCCCTGCGTGTACATGTTGAGGCCGACGGTGACGAGGCAGCAGTTGCCGGTGCGCTCGCCATTGCCGAAAAGACACCCCTCGACGCGATCGGCCCCAGCCATGAGACCGAGCTCGGCCGCAGCGACACCAGTGCCCCGATCGTTGTGGGTGTGCAGACTGATCACTGCACGATCGCGGTTCGGCAGGTTGCGGCAAAAGTACTCGATCTGATCGGCGTAGATGTTGGGCGTCGCCGCCTCGACCGTCGCCGGCAGGTTCAGGATGATCGGCTTGTCCGTCGTCGGCTGGAGAATCTCCATCACGGCCTCGCAGCACTCGATGCTGAAATCGAGTTCGGCGGTGGAGAAAGTCTCCGGGCTGTACTCGAAGTGCCAGTCGGTCTGCGGGAAACGAGCGGCCTGATCACGCAAGTGCTTGGCCCCGGCAATGGCGATCTCGCGCACGTCCTTTTGGTCCATGCCGAACACCACGTTCCGCCACAGCGGCGAAACCGCGTTGTAGACGTGGACGATCGCCTGCTTGGCTCCGGCCAGGCTTTCGAACGAGGTCTTGATCAGGTCTTCGCGCGACTGGGTGAGGACCTGCACGAAGACGTCATCGGGGATGCGGCCGGAATCGACCAGGCCCCGGATGAAATCATACTCGGTGGCCCCGGCCGACGGGAAGCCGACTTCGATTTCCTTCAGCCCAACCTTGAGCAGAAGGTCAAAGAACCGGCTCTTCTTTTCCGCGTCCATGGGATCGATCAGCGACTGGTTGCCGTCGCGCATGTCGGTTGAAAGCCAACGCGGCGCCTTGGTGATCGTACGGCCGGGCCATTGGCGGTTGGGCAGGTCGATCTGCGGGAACGGACGGTACTTGGCCGAAGGGTTCTTGAGCATGGTCATGAGAGTGCACTCGAATTTTCTGGATTTTGGCGGTTGAGCTTCTGATCCCCTGGGCGCCGTGCGCGCCGGGAGTCCCCGCGCGTCAGCTCACGCCCAAGGGCGGATAAGTCGCAGGGTAAGGTCCAGTCGAGCGGTCATGCCACAAGCCTATGGTGAATCGCAGGCCACTTGTCCAGAATGAATGCAAGCAGACCGGGAGAGAAGAGCCATGAATATTGCGCCGTTCACCGTCGAGATACCGCAAGCCGCGATCGAAGACCTGAACCGGCGCATCGACATGACGCGGTGGCCGGAGAGGGAAACGGTTGACGATTGGTCGCAAGGCGTGCCGCTCGCCGCACTGCAGGATTTTGTCGCCTACTGGCGTCATGAATATGATTGGTACGCTTGCCAGCAGAAGCTCAACGACTGGGGCATGTTCGAAACCGAGATCGATGGCGTAATCATCCGGTTCCTGCACGTACGCTCGCCCCACGCAGGCGCGCGGCCTTTGCTCCTGACCCACGGCTGGCCTGGCTCGATCCTCGAGTTTCGCCGTTGCATCGCCCCGTTGTCCCAGCCGGAGGAGCATGGCGGCGCGGCGCGGGATGCCTTTCATCTCGTGATCCCGTGCCTGCCAGGCTACGGGTTCTCTGGCAAACCCACGGTCAAGGGCTGGAGCGTTCAGAAAATCGCGCAAAGCTGGGGCGAATTGATGCGGCGGCTCGGCTATGACAGGTGGCTGGCGCAAGGTGGCGATTGGGGCTCGGCAGTGACGACTGCGCTCGGCGCGCTGAAGGTCGAAGGATGCGCCGGCATCCATCTCAACATGCCGATCGCAAGACCGCTGCCCGAGGATATGGCCGCGCCCGGCCCCGACGAGATGAAGGCGCTCGAGCGTTTGCAACATTATCAGGAGTGGGATTCAGGCTACTCCAAGCAGCAATCCACCCGCCCTCAGACAGTCGGCTACGGATTGGTGGATTCGCCTGTGGGCCTCGCGGGCTGGATTTACGAGAAGATGTGGGCCTGGACCGACAATGCTGGGCGTGCCGAGGATGCTCTGAGCCGCGACGACATTCTCGATAATCTCATGTTGTACTGGTTGACTGCTACGGGCGCATCGTCGGCCCGTCTATATTGGGAGAGTTTCGGCAGTTTCAGCCCTGTGCAGATCGACATCCCTGTTGCCGTCAGCGCGTTCCCCAAGGAGATCATCCCGGCCCCGCGCAAGTGGTTCGAGAGGACATGCTCTAAGCTGGTTTATTGGGGCGAACAGGAGAAGGGTGGGCACTTCGCCGCGTGGGAGCAGCCCGAAGCTTTCGTGAAAGAGCTTCGGGCCGCGTTTTCGCTGATGCCTTGAACGCTTACTTCTTTTCGAAGGCGACAGTGATGTCGAGCTTCACTTCGTCGGATACGAAGGGAACGCCGTACTTCACGTTGAAGTCCGAACGCTTGAGCGTGGCCTTCCCGTGGAAGCCGAGCGTGGCAGCCTTGTTGAAGGGGTTGGTGCCGGCACCGGCAAAGGTCGCGTCAATGGTCACCGGCTTGGTCACGCCATTCAGGGTAAGGTCGCCAGTGATCTTCGCGCTCATGCCATCGGCGCCTGGCGCCACGCTGGTCGAAACGAACGTCGCGTCGGCCGGAGCCGCACCGAAAAAGTCGGCGGGCTTGCCGTCAGCTGCCGGCTTGAGGAGGTGGGCAGTGAGTCCGCTGCTGGCCGTCATGACCTTGCTGACCGGAATCTTGACCGAAACCTTGGCAGCGGCGGGATTGGCCGGGTCGATGTCGAGCGTTCCCGAAACGTCTCCGAACAGGCCGAAGTAATCGTTGAAGCCGAAATGGTTCACGCGCCACCCGACCAGTGAGTGGCCGGTATCGGCAGTGTAGGAGCCCGCCACGACACGCGCCTTGTCGGCCTTGCCAGGGGCCTCCGGCATCTGCGCTACCATCGGCGCGGCCGCAGCGGCGAGAGCGAGGGGAAGGGCGAGCAAAAGGGGGCGTGGCATACGCGAGAGCTTCGGCATCGGGATCTCCTTGGGGAGGATAAGGAGCGCCTTGGTTGCCAAAGTGCTGTGATCGACGCAAGTAAAAGTCCCGGCGTCGTAGCGTAAGCCCGCGCGGCTATCCGCAGCGCGCCGCCATCAGGCGTCCGGCATCATCAACGATCAGGTTGAGGCGATTTTCGCGGCGATCCTGCGTGATAATTGCTCCCGGCCGGATCACGCGGATGCGGTCGTGTCCGATGGTCTTGATCAGGGCTGCCTGTGACTGGGGCGAAAACATCGCGCCAACCAGCTTTTGCGCAGAACGCTGGCCGCAAGTGTCGACCAATCCGGCCTCGGTCCTGACAACGGGGGGTATCGGCCGCTGCGCCATATCCTTGGCCGCGGCAAGAACTGGCGCGGCATCAAGGCAAAACGCGGCGGCACAAAGCGTCAGCCGGGGTACAAGGCGGAATCGTGTGATCATTTTCTCCAGATCGGAGTGATATAGATCACATTTCTGTCGTCCACTGCATTCGTCGATGCCTGTCGTTCGCTAAAAGAAAGGGCGACCGAAGCCGCCCTTTCCAAAAGTTCCGAATTGATTGGGAAGATCAGTTCTTCGACTGATCGACCAGCTTGTTCGCTCCGATCCACGGCATCATCGCACGCAGCTTTGCACCGGTTTCCTCGATCTGGTGGCGCTTGGCGAGACCGCGGGCGGCCTTCAGCTCGGGCTGGCCGGCGCGGTTGTCGAGCACGAAGTCCTTCACGAAGCGGCCCGACTGAATGTCGGCGAGAACCCGCTTCATTTCCTTCTTGGTCTCTTCAGTGATGATGCGCGGACCGGTCTTGATGTCGCCGTATTCGGCGGTGTTCGAGATCGAGTAGCGCATGTTCGCGATGCCGCCTTCATAAAGCAGGTCGACGATCAGCTTCAGTTCGTGGAGGCATTCGAAGTAGGCCATTTCCGGTGCATAGCCGGCTTCGACCAGTGTTTCGAAACCGGCCTGGATCAGCGCGGTGGTGCCACCGCACAGGACGGCCTGCTCGCCGAAGAGGTCGGTCTCGCATTCTTCGCGGAAGTTGGTTTCGATGATGCCGCTGCGGCCACCGCCGACGCCCGAGGCATAGGCGAGTGCAACGTCATGGGCGTTGCCGGTCACGTTCTGATGCACCGCGATCAGGCAGGGCACGCCGCCGCCACGCTGGTATTCGCTGCGCACGGTGTGGCCAGGGCCCTTCGGCGCAATCATGATCACATCGATGTCGGCGCGCGCTTCGATCAGGCCGAAGTGGATGTTGAGGCCGTGCGCAAATGCCAGTGCCGCACCAGGCTTCATGTTGGCATGAAGGTCATCGGCATAGATCGCGGCCTGATGCTCGTCCGGTGCCAGGATCATCAGAATGTCGGCCCATGCAGCAGCATCGGCATTTGCCAGAACCTTGAAGCCGGCAGCTTCGGCTTTCTTGGCGCTGGCCGAACCCGGGCGCAGCGCGATCGCCACGTCCTTGACGCCCGAGTCGCGCAGGTTCTGCGCGTGGGCATGGCCCTGCGAGCCATAGCCGAGGATCGCGATCTTCTTGTCGGTGATGAGGTTCAGATCGCAGTCTGCGTCGTAATAGACCTTCATGTCGTTCCCAATCTTTGATGAATTCGTGAAAGGATAAGCGGTGAAATTCAGGCGGCGGTGGCGCCGCGGATCATGCCGACGATGCCGGTGCGTCCAACTTCGACGAGGCCGAGTTCCTTCATCAGGCTGACGAAGCTGTCGATCTTGTCGGGCGCCCCGGTGAGTTCGAAAATGAAGCTCGAGGTCGTGGTATCGACCACCTTGGCGCGGAATACGTCAGCCAGGCGCAGCGCCTCGACGCGGTTCTCGCCCTTGCCGGACACCTTGACCAGCGCCAGTTCACGCTCGACGAAGGGGCCCACTTCGGTGAGGTCGGTGACCTTGTGCACCGGTACCAGTCGTTCAAGCTGCGCGCGGATCTGGTCGATGACCGGCGGGGGGCCGTGCGTCACGATGGTGATGCGGCTGACGTCGTGGCCATCGGTGATGTCGGCCACGGTCAGGCTGTCGATATTGTAGCCGCGCGCGGTGAACAGGCCGGCGATCTTGGCGAGAATGCCCGCTTCGTTGTCGACCGTGATGGTGAGGACGTGGCGCTCCTGCGCCTCCTGAGCGATGTGCATCATTGTTTCGGTGTCCCTCAGACCAGCGCCTTGGCTTCGTCGTCCATCGTGCCGGCGACTTCGTCCCCGTAGAGGATCATGTCGGTATGTGCAGCCCCCGACGGGATCATCGGGAAGCAATTGGCCTCCTTGGCGACGAGGCAATCGACAAAGACCGGACCGTCATGGTCGATCATCGCCTGGATGCCCGCGTCCAGCTCGCTTTCGTCGGTGATGCGGATGCCCTTCCAGCCATAGGCTTCGGCAAGGCGAACGAAGTCGGGCAGGCTGTCCGAATAGGAGTTGGAGTAACGGCTCTCGTAGGTCAGCTCCTGCCACTGGCGGACCATGCCCATCCATTCATTGTTGAGCACGAAGACCTTGACCGGAAGACGATACTGCGTGGCCGTGCCCAGCTCCTGAATGTTCATCTGGATCGAGGCGTCGCCGGCGATATCGATGACCAGCGTCTCGGGGAAGCCAGCCTGCGCGCCGATGGCGGCGGGAAGGCCGTAGCCCATCGTGCCGAGACCGCCCGAGGTCAGCCACTTGTTGGGCTTCATGAAGTGGAAATATTGCGCCGCCCACATCTGGTGCTGGCCGACTTCGGTCGAGATGATCGGCTCGAGATGCTTGGTCAGCTCGTACAGACGTTCGACCGCATACTGCGGCATGATCGCCTTGGACTTGCGCGGGTAGGCAAGGCTCTTCCTGCCACGCCAGCCATCGATGCGCGCATACCATCCCGTGAGGTCCTGCGCCTTGTAGCCACGCTCCAGCCACGCTTCGATCAGCTGCCCGAGAACCTTGCCGCAATCGCCGATCACCGGCAGGTCCACGGCGACGGTTTTGTTGATCGACGCGCGGTCAATATCGATGTGGATCTTCTTCGAATTGGGCGCGAAGGCATCGAGGCGGCCCGTGACACGGTCATCGAAGCGGGCGCCGACGCAGACGATAAGGTCCGCCTGGTTCATCGTCAGGTTGGCTTCGTAGGTGCCGTGCATGCCGAGCATGCCGAGCCATGCCGGATGCTCGGCCGGAAATGCGCCCAGACCCATCAGGGTCGAAGTGACGGGCGCTCCGGTCAGCGCTTGCAGCTCGCGCAGCAGGCGCGCGGCTTCGGGACCGGAATTGATCATGCCGCCACCGGTGTAGAACACCGGTGCCTTGGCCTGGGCGATCATTTCGATCGCCTCGGCGATCTCGCTGGCGCCGCCTTCGGTCTGGGGCGAATAGCGGTTGCGCTGCTGCGGCGCCGCGCTGCTCCACGTCGCCGTCGCGATCTGCACATCCTTGGGAATGTCGATCACGACCGGGCCGGGACGACCCTCGGTGGCAATGCGGAACGCCTCGTCGATGGTCGCGGCAAGCTGCGACGGGTCCTTCACCAGATAGTTGTGCTTGGTGCAGTGGCGCGTGATGCCGACCGTATCGGCTTCCTGGAATGCGT
Source organism: Novosphingobium sp. GW835-FHT14H07 (assembly GCF_058793515.1). NCBI lineage: Bacteria > Pseudomonadati > Pseudomonadota > Alphaproteobacteria > Sphingomonadales > Sphingomonadaceae > Novosphingobium > Novosphingobium sp. GW835-FHT14H07. The sequence goes on along the minus strand of NZ_JBXAFX010000008.1, from coordinate 45,435 downwards.
CGGACCCGATCAGGCCGGTGGGGACCTGCCCGGTGATCACGACCATCGGGATCGAATCCATGAAGGCGTCGGCAATGCCGGTGACAGCATTGGTCGCGCCAGGACCGGAGGTGACGAGCACGACACCGGGCTTGCCGGTAGCGCGCGCATAGCCTTCGGCGGCGTGGGCCGCGCCGGCTTCATGGCGGACGAGGATGTGGCGGATGCGTTCATCGCCGAACAGCGCATCGTAGATCGGCAGTACCGCGCCGCCGGGATAGCCGAACACGAATTCGACGCCCTTGGCGACAAGGCTTTCGACCAGGATCTCGGCGCCGCTGCGCTCGCTTGTCACGTTACTTCATCCTTCTTCGCGTGACCGGGCCGATAGACCCGATGCTTCGCTGAAAAAACAAAAAACCATCAAAAATTTCGGCCCGGCTGCAGCTTGGCTGCGCCGGGCCGTCTCTCCCTCTCGGGTGCTTGATCGGCATGCAAGATGGATCAGGCAATTGACGGCCTGCTACTTGACATAAAAGGTGGTGTCAAGCGGCTAACCGCGCAATAAACTTGCTGCATAGTCGAAGTCAATGGAATTTTCGTACGTCAAGCGTGGCCAACTGCCGGGATTCTGGTTCTTCAGCCAGGTATACTGCCGCTTGGCGTAGTTCCTCGTCGCCTGCTGCCCTGCGGAAACTGCCTGATCTTGAGACATTTCACCGCGCAGGAATGCGGCGATCTCCGGCACGCCGATTGCTCGCATGACCGGACACGATTCGGGCAGGCCCCGGGCCAGCAGCGCTTCGACCTCGTTGAGTGCACCGCCCTGCCACATCAGTTCAAAGCGCAGATCGCAGCGGCGATAAAGCCACTGCCGCTCGGGCAGGAGAATGATCGGCGCGAGGTCCACCCCGTTGCCGATCCCGCCGACACGCTGCTGCTGCCAATGTGCGAGGGAATACCCGGTCGAACGCACCACCTCAAGCGCGCGGGTCACGCGTTGCACATCGGCAGGACCAAGCAGTGCAGCGCGCGCCGGGTCTTCCTCGCGCAATGCGGCATATGCGACCTCAACCGGCAGAGTTCGCACCTCCGCACGAACAGCAGGGTCTATGTCCGGTACCGGTGCAATGCCGTGGAGCAGGGTGTTTATGTACATGCCCGTCCCGCCGACGAGGATCGGCATCGCACCGCGTTCGTGGGCTGAAGCGATCTCAACCTTGGCGGCTGTTGCCCAGTCTGCCGCCGAGCAGGGCTGCGCACCATCCCACGCGCCGAACAGGACATGCGGCACGCCCTGCATTTCCTCCTCCGACGGCCTTGCACTCAACACGCGCAGATCTGCATAGACCTGCGCGCTGTCGGCATTGATAACCACCGCCTCCCGGCCTTGCTCTCGCAGCCTGAGGGCGAGCTTCACAGCGAGATCGCTCTTGCCGCTTGCCGTCGGCCCTGCGATTAGCGCCACGCGCGGCCGGTCAGCCGCGTCGTGCACTGTGCTTTCAGAAAAGGATTCCCCGTTGATCATCGCGCGCCTGATAGCAGACCCTGAGACGCTTGGTGACAATCTCTCGCTTGCGATGGAAATGATCGAGGCGCGCGATTGGGAAGTGGCAGGCGCCGGGATGCTCGACTTCTGTGAGGACGTGCTCGAACTCGAAGTCGTCGAAGGCAATCCTGCAGGCATCCGCAAGATCCTGGACCAGTGCTTCCCCGATAGCGACCTGCTGCTCTCCAACGGCCTGATCGAAGTGCCAAGCCTGTTCGTGTCCGACATGGATTCGACCATGATCGAGCAGGAATGCATCGACGAACTGGCGGATTTCGCCGGACTCAAGGACCGCATTGCGGCAATAACAGAACGCGCGATGCAGGGAGAGCTCGATTTCGAATCCGCCCTGCGCGAACGCGTCGGCTTGCTCAAGGACCTGCCTGAGACCGCAATCGCGCAGTGCCTCGAGGAGCGCATTCGCCCGATGCCAGGTGCTCGGACGCTCGTTTCGACGCTCAAGGCTCGTGGCTGCCATACCGTACTGGTCACGGGCGGCTTTCATTCCTTCGCCGATCCGGTGGCGGAACTGCTCGGGTTCGATCGCGTGGTCGGCAACCGCCTCGGCCTGCACGAAGGCATGCTGACTGGCGGGCTCGTTGGTGGAATCGTGGATAGTTCGGTGAAGAAGAAGGTCCTGCTCGAAGAGTCCGAGCGCCTTGGCAGCGAAGTGTTCAGCCTTGCGACCGGCGATGGCGCCAATGACATTCCGATGATCGAAGCTGCAAGCTACGGCATCGCCTATCGCGCCAAGCCCAAGGCCCGCTCTGCCGCCGACGGCTGGGTCGACCGCGGTGATCTGACCTCGATCCTGTCGCTCTTCGGCATTGCCCGTCAGGACTGGGTCTTCGACTGATCAGGCAAAGGCGGGCGTGCTGCGTCGTCTGTACGCCAGCACGCGAACCAGCAGCGCCATCAGGGCGAGCGTCGTCATCGTCAGGCCGATGGCGCGCGTCTCCGGCATTGGAATGCGCTTGGCGTAAGCCAGCGTGAAGATCAGCCAGATCACGTGGATGCCCGTTGTGTGCAGGCGTTTCCAGTTCCGGCCGAGTGCGCGCATTGCAGCGCTGCTTGAGGTCAACGCCATGGCGAGAATGAACAGGTAGGCCAAGCTTCCCGGGACAAGCGATGCCAACGTGCGCGGTTCCGGATCGAGGCTGACTGCGACGACCAGCGCCACGAGGTGGACGGAGTGGCTTGCCGCAAAGCCAAGGCCCCACCACCTGCGATCACGAACCAGCGCACGGCTCCACGGGGCGGGGGAAAGGCGAAAGAGCGAGGAGGCGAGGTAGGTCAGGAGGAAAATCGGAAAGCCCACTCGTGCAGTCCAACGTGCGGCGAGGTGCCAACTCTCATGTTGCGTCGTGCCGGCGGCCAGACCCGCAGCCAAGGCCAGCAACGAAAGCGCCAGTCCAAGCGCCATTGGCCACTTCCGTGCCATGTTCCGTTCTCCCGCTACGTTTTTTGCTAGTCTGCACTGCACCGTCGGCGCTGGCAAGCAGTGCTCCGGGCACGGCGATTGACGATCTATTTACAGTGCTGTTAGTATTCCGGCGGCAAGAAAACCGGGAGAATCGACGTGAACGCCATGACCGGCGCGTTGAGTGCTGACCTGCCAATCTACGATGAGCGTCGTCCGGAGATGCGGATGCAGCCGCTCAAGGCATGGCACCATTTTCAGAACCTCCTGAAAGACAAGGAAGATACCGAGGAGGTGTTCCACATTTTCGAGGCGCTGCCGTGGCGGAACCTGCGGGGGCGGGCCGAGGCTTTTCTGCGTAGCGAGCGCGGTCAGGCCCTTCGTTTGACCGAGCCCTATCTCCCAGCGATTCTCGATGATCACGCCGCGCTCCGGCAGACGCCTGAGGGTTCTCTGGCCCACGCTTATTGCGACTTCATGGAGAGCGAGGGCCTGACCGCGCAGGGATTGGTCGACGAGTTCGATCGCTTCGCCGCCAAGCGAGAACGCTTCGAGGACCAGTTCCTGTGGTACCTCAACCGCATGCGCGACGTGCACGACATGCTTCACGTGCTGACCGGTTACGGGCGCGATGCACTTGGCGAAGCCTGCGTCCTTGCGTTCACCTACAGCCAGCAACCGAGCCCGGCACATCTGTTCATCGGCTACATGGCCGGCATGAACATCAATCGCCAGACCAAGCGCAGCGCGCCGGTCCTACGCGCAGTCCGCGAAGGCCAGCGACTTGGCAAGGCATGCCCGCGGCTGTGCGAACAATCAATCAAGGAACTGCTGCCGCTGCCCATCGAAGAGGTGCGTGCCCGCCTTAACATCACTCCTGCCAGGCACTACAAGGAAGCGCACGGCATCTGGCGCGGCATGGGAATCGATCCCTATGACCTGCTCGGAAAAAATGCGGCTAAGAAGCTCGCCGCCTGACGGTCAGAGGGCTGCGATCAAAGCCCGCGCTGCGGCCGGGTTGCGCTGCTTCGCGCCCGCGATGAACAGGATGTAGGCGTCCCTGCCGTTCCGTGCCCAGTCGCGGCCGCGCTTCGCCCACTTGCCGATCGCCGCGGGTTCGTAGCCGGTCTCGCAAGCTTCATTCGACTGCTGCAGCCGCGCGTACGAGAAATTCGCCGTCTGCTCGTCGATCTGCGGAAACTCGGCGTCGTCGGAGAATGCAACGGCAAAATTGCGATCGCGGCAGAGGTCAAGGAAAGCTGGATCGCAGAACGATACGTCGCGTACCTCGAGCACGTGTTGCAGCGCCACGCCGTCCTGGCGATCCGGGATCAGGTCAAGAAAGCGCGCAAAGTCCTCGCGTTCAAACCGCTTCCCTTCGCGGAACTGCCACAGGATCGGGCCCAGCCGGTCGCCGAGTGCAGTGAACCCTTGATCAAGGAACTTGCCGACGATCTCCTTGCTGTCCGCCAGCACCTTGCGCCGCATGGTATATTGCAGCGCCTTCAGGCTAAAACGGAAGCCTTCCGGAGTGGCCGCTGCCCAGCGCGCAAAGCTCTCGGGCTTTTGCCGCCGGTAGTAGGTCGCGTTTATCTCGATGCAGCTCAGCCTTGACGCGGCGTATTCAAGTTCTCGCCGGTGCGGGAGGCCCACCGGATAGAAAGCTCCCCCGCGCCAAGGTTCGTAGGTCCACCCGCCGATACCGACGCGGATGGACCCGTGCGTCACGCTTCCATCCAGTCCCGGAAAAAGGCTTCGTTGGCCTCGCGCAGCCTTGCCAGTTCGACGCCCGCTACCTGCGTTCCGCCGACCGTGCCAAGCCTGGTTGCACCTTGGAGAACTTCGCCAGCCTTGGTCGTGACGACATAACGTGACTGATCCTCGCCGAATGCCGAAGCCGTGGTCAGCGCCACGTCGAGCGAGCAGCCCTTGTCACCGGCCAGCGCCATTTCGGTCAGCGCTACGAGCAGGCCGCCGTCCGAGATGTCGTGGACAGCGGTGAGCTTGCCGGCCGCGATCCATTCGCGCACCTGTTCGCCGTTCTTGCGCTCGACAGCAAGGTCTACCGCAGGCGCATCGCCATCTTCGCGGCCATGCACTTCACGCAGGTAAAGCGACTGGCCGAGATGCGAGCCTTCATTGCCCACCAGCCAGATAACGTCGCCTTCGTTCTTGAACGCGACGGTGGTCATCACGTCGTGATCAAGCATCAGGCCGACGCCACCGATGGCAGGCGTGGGCAGAATGGCCGAACCACCGCCGGTGGCCTTCGATTCGTTGTAGAGCGAGACGTTGCCCGAGACGATCGGGTAATCCAGCGCGCGGCAAGCATCGCCCATGCCGTTCAGCGCCTGGACGATCTGCGCCATGATTTCGGGCCGCTGCGGATTGGCGAAGTTGAGGCAGTTGGTGATTGCCAGCGGACGCGCGCCAACCGCGCAGATGTTGCGCCACGTTTCGGCCACGGCCTGCTTGCCGCCTTCAAAGGGATCGGCATAGCAATAGCGCGGCGTGCAGTCGGTGCTGATCGCCAGCGCCTTCTTCGAGCCGTGGATGCGCACCACGGCAGCATCGCCGCCCGACTTCTGCAACGTGTCGGCACCAACCTGCGAATCGTATTGCTCGAAGATCCAGCGGCGATTGGCGAGATCGGGGCAGCCGATCAGCTTGACCAGATCGGCGCCAAGGTCCGCGCTCTCCGGCACAGAACCGAGCGGCGCCACGTTAGCCCACGCCTTGTAGTCTGCCAGCGATAGGGCAGGGCGGTCATAGAGCGGGGCGTCTTCGGCGAGCGGACCCAGCGGAATGTCGCAGACCGTCTCGCCCTTGAACTTCAGCACCATGTGGCCAGTGTCGGTCACTTCGCCGATCACGGCAAAGTCCAGCTCCCACTTGCGGAAGATCGCCTCGGCCATGGCTTCCTTGCCGGGCTTGAGCACCATGAGCATGCGCTCCTGGCTTTCCGAGAGCATCATTTCGTAAGGCGTCATGCCCTCTTCGCGGCAGGGCACCTTGTCCATGTCGAGAATGATGCCAGCCTTGCCGTTGGTCGCCATTTCGACAGAGGACGACGTCAGGCCCGCCGCGCCCATGTCCTGGATCGCGACGATCGCATCGGTCGCCATGAGTTCGAGGCAGGCTTCGATCAGCAGCTTCTCGGTGAAGGGATCGCCCACCTGTACGGTCGGGCGCTTCTCGTCGGACTTCTCGTCGAAGTCGGCAGACGCCATGGTCGCACCGTGGATGCCGTCACGGCCGGTCTTGGAGCCGACATAGACGATCGGATTGCCGAGGCCCGTGGCCGCCGAATAGAAGATCTTGTCGGTATCGGCCACGCCCACGGTCATCGCGTTGACGAGGATGTTGCCGTCATAGGCCTTGTGGAAGTTGGTCTCGCCACCGACCGTCGGCACGCCAACGCAGTTGCCATAGCCGCCGATGCCCGCGACGACGCCCTGCACAAGGTGCTTCATCTTCGGGTGATCAGGACGGCCAAAGCGCAGCGCGTTCATGTTCGCCACCGGGCGCGCGCCCATGGTGAAGACGTCGCGCAGGATGCCGCCAACCCCAGTTGCCGCGCCCTGATAGGGTTCGATGTAGGAGGGGTGGTTGTGGCTCTCCATCTTGAAGATGGCGGCCTGCCCGTCACCGATGTCGATCACGCCCGCGTTCTCGCCGGGGCCGCAGATCACCCAGGGCGCCGACGTCGGTAGCTTCTTGAGGTGGATGCGGCTCGACTTGTAGGAGCAGTGCTCCGACCACATCACCGAGAAGATCCCGAGCTCGACAAGGTTCGGCTCGCGTCCGAGCGCGTTCAGGACGCGCTGGTACTCTTCCTCGGACAGCCCATGGGCGGCGACGACATCTGGCGTGATTTCGGACATGGCGCGCGCCTTAGCGATGTGGGCGCGTGTAGGCTAGTCCTGTCAGGCGAATTTGAGCGCGATCCATGTTGCTGCCGTAGCGGCCACTGTCGTCGCGAACGTCCCCCAGATCACGTCGATCACGGTCACGTGTACCGGCCAGCGCGCCAGCACGGCCTGGCTGGTCAGATCGTAGGTCATGTAGCACATCGCGCCGAGGATCGCAGCGTTCAGCGCCGTCGCTCCCAGGCCCTGCGACAGGCCTGGCCGGACGGCGAACCACATCATTCCGCCAAGGTAGAGCAGGTAGAACACGATCGCCGGCCCCGCGCGGAATTGCGGCGCCAGCAGATCGCCCAGCGCGGGGCGATAGAGCTTTGACCCGGCCCAGCCCAGCCACACGGCGTCCATTGCGCCAAACACCACGGCGGCAGCGACATAGGCGATCACGTATTGCATGGAGTGCAGGTCCCCGGCTTGTTGCGGATCGAAGCTTGACCGCGCCCCATGGCCCCGTCAATGCTGCCCCAATGGGAACCGCACCTGATATCGCACCAAGCATCGCTGGCCTCAGCTTTGAAGAGGCTCTGAAGGAACTCGAGACAGTCGTGCGGCGGCTGGAAAGCGGCGATGCCCCGCTTGATGAATCGATCGATCTCTATGCCCGCGGCGATGCACTGCGCGCGCACTGCCAGGCGCGGCTCGATGCGGCGCAGGCGCGGATCGAAGCGATCGTGGCCGATCGTGATGGCAAGCCGCAGGGCCTGCGCCCGTTTGACGAAACCCAGGGCTGATCGGAGCTTCCGTCATGGCCGAAACCGGTCTGCTCAAGCCTGCGCTCAAGGCTATCGCCGAAGACATCGACAAGAGCTTCGACCTGCTCCTGCCCGTGCCCGGCGATCCCCGCGACCGGCTTGTCGAAGCCATGCGCTATGCCACGATCGGTGGCGGCAAGCGCGTCCGTCCGCTGCTGGTCTGCGCCACCGCTGCACTGTTCGGCGTTTCTCGCGAAGCCGCGGTCCGGGTCGGCACCGCAATCGAGGCAATCCACGTCTATTCGCTGATCCATGACGATCTGCCGTGCATGGACAATGACGCCTTGCGGCACGGCAAGCCCACCGTGCATCTCGCTTTCGACGATGCTGCGGCGGTCCTTGCTGGCGACGCGCTTCACGATTTCGCGTTCGAAGTCCTGTCCGATCCTGCAACCAGTGGCGATCCGTTCACCCGCATCGAACTGATCCGCACGCTTGCCACGGCCAGCGGCATGAACGGCATGTGCGGCGGGCAGATGATGGACATCGTTGCCGAAACCTCGAGCTTCGACCTGCCTACCGTAACGCGGCTGCAGCAGCTCAAGACGGGTGCGCTGCTTTCCGCCTCGGTTGAGATGGGCGCAATTCTCGGCAAGCTTCCGCCTGAAGGCCGTACGCACTTGCGCGGCTATGCTCGCGACATCGGCCTTGCGTTCCAGATTGCCGACGATCTGCTCGACGCCGAAGGCGACGAAGCCGCGGCGGGCAAGGCCCTGCGCAAAGATGAAGCGCAGGGCAAGGAGACGTTCCTCTCGCTGCTGGGCGCAGAGAGGGCACGCGAACAGGCGCGCATTCTGGTAGAACAAGCGATCGAGTTTCTGGCGAGCTATGGCCCTGAAGCCGATCTCCTGCGCGAACTGGCGCGCTTCATTGTCGAGAGGAATCACTGATGGCGCAGCGCATCGGCGTCTATCCGGGCACGTTCGATCCGATCACGCTCGGCCACCTCGATATCATCCGGCGTGGAGCCAAGCTGGTCGACAAGCTGATCATCGGCGTCACCACCAATCCCTCGAAGAACCCGATGTTCACGCCGGAAGAACGCATGGCCATGGTCAGCCGTGAAGTGGCGGACCAGGGAATCGACAATGTCGAGGTCGTGGGCTTCAATGCGCTGCTGATGAAGTTCGCCCGCGCCCAAGGCGCTTCGGTGATCGTGCGCGGGCTGCGCGCCGTTGCGGACTTCGAGTACGAATACCAGATGGCCGGCATGAACCAGCAGCTCGACGCCGAGATTGAGACCGTGTTCCTCATGGCCGACGTCAGCCTTCAGCCCATCGCATCGAAGCTAGTGAAGGAAATTGCGCTTTTCGGGGGCGAGATAGCCGATTTCGTCACGCCAATGGTCCGTGATGAAGTGGTCGCCAGGGTCGAGAAGCTTGGTCGTCTGGGCGACTACTGAAACAGAACGGCAATCGTTCATTGCAGCGACAGCGCGAGAAGCCTATCGGCGCTGCAGGTTATCCGGAGTTCGACTGTTCCATGGTTTCGCGCTTTCTCACCGCACTTGCGCTTGGCGCTGCCCTGATTGCCTCGCCTGCCATGGCGAAGGACGAGGCTCCGGCACCAGCGCCCAAGCCGCTCACCTATACGGTCAATGCCGATCAGTCCGTGGATCGCGAGAATATCCTCTACCTCGATCTTTCGAACGGTGGCCGTGTGGCCATTCGCCTGATGCCGGAGTGGGCGCCCAACCACGTTGAGCGGATCAAGACTCTTGTCCGCCAGGGTTTCTACAACGGCATCATCTTTCACCGCGTGATCGACGGCTTCATGGCCCAGACTGGCGACCCAACGGGAACTGGGCAGGGCGGTTCGCCGCTGCCTGACCTCAAGGCCGAGTTCAACGCCATTCCGCACGTGCGCGGATCGGTTTCGATGGCGCGCACGAACGAACCTGACACGGCCAACAGCCAGTTCTTCATCGTCTTCTATCCGCGCTTTGCCCTCGATCACAAGTACACCAACTTCGGCCGTGTGATCGCCGGCATGGACTTTGTGGACGCGATCGTGCGCGGTGAACCGCCGCAGAACCCGACGAAGATCGTGCAGGCCTCGATTGCGGCTGACAACAAGGCGGCCCCGGCGCCGGTCGCGCCAGCGGCACCGGCTGCCATCACGGCGGACATGCTCAGCAATTCTACGTCAAACTAAGGGCTCTCGAATCCTTGCCCAATTGCGGCTAGGGCGCGCCCATGCGCGTAGATCTCTTCGACTTCAAATTGCCTCAGGAAAATATTGCCCTGCGTCCCGCCCGGCCGCGTGATTCGGCGCGCCTACTTGGCGTTGGCATGGACGGGCCGTTCCGTGACCTCACAGTGCTTGATCTGCCCTCGCTGTTGAATCCCGGCGATGTTTTGGTGTTCAACGACACGCGTGTCATTCCGGCCCAGCTTGAAGGCCAGCGTCCAAGCTTGAACGGTGAGGGGGCGCGCCTCGGCGCCACGCTCCACAAGCGGATCGACCTGCGCCGTTGGCAGGCCTTCGTTCGCAACGGCAAACGCCTGCGGGAGGGAGACGAGATCAGGTTCGGCGCTGGCGTGTCTGCCTTTGCAGAAAGCCGCTTTCCCGATGGCAGCTGGACGTTGTTCTTTCCCGGCGAAGAGCCCGTCGAGGTCCTGCTGGAACGGGCAGGGCAAATGCCGCTGCCGCCCTATATTGCCGGCAAGCGCCCCACCGACGAGCGAGACCGCGAAGACTACCAGACGATGTTTGCGGCCAAGGATGGCGCCGTCGCCGCCCCCACCGCCGCGCTGCACTTCACGCCGCGCCTCATGGAAGCGATTGCCGAGCGCGGCATCCGCACTGAAACGCTCACCCTGCATGTTGGCGCGGGCACGTTCCTGCCGGTCAAGGCCGACGACACCAAGGACCACCAGATGCACGCGGAGTGGGGCACGATCGACTCCGCCACTGCAGACCGTCTCAACGCCGCCCGCGCGGACGGCAACCGCGTTATCGCCGTCGGCACCACCTCGCTCCGCCTGCTTGAGAGCGCGGCGGGCGAAGACAGGGTCATTCGCCCGTTCGAAGGCGATACCGCGATCTTCATCACGCCGGGCTACAGCTTCCGCGCAATCGACGGGCTGATGACCAACTTCCACCTGCCCAAGTCCACATTGTTCATGCTCGTTTCGGCGCTGATGGGGCTCGACCGGATGCAGGCGGCCTATGCCCATGCCATTGCCAGCGGCTACCGCTTCTACTCCTACGGCGATTCCAGCCTGCTCCTGCCATAAAGCGCAGTTTCGGCCGACGGTGTGCCGACTAGCCTGCCCCCCAACAGATATGGGAGAAGGGCATGATACCGGCACACGTTCCGGCAGACCGGATGGTGGATTTCGACATCTTCAATCCGCCAGGGGTGGAGAGCGATTACTTCGCCGCGTGGAAGACGCTGCTTGATGGCCCCGGTCTTGTGTGGACTACGGTCAATGGCGGTCATTGGATCGCAGCGCGCGGTGACGTTGTGCGCCAACTGTGGGGAGATGCAGAAAGGCTCTCCAATCAGTGCCTTGCCGTGACTCCGGGCCTTGGCGAAGTCATGCAGTTCATTCCGCTGCAGGAGGACGGAGCAGCGCACAAAGCGTATCGCACGCCCGTGATGAAGGGCCTTGCCTCCCGTTTTGTCGTCGCCTTGGAACCCAAGGTGCGTGAAGTCGCGCGCGAACTGATCGAGGGGCTGCGCCCGCGTGGCGAGTGCGATTTCGTCAGCGACTTCGCCGAAATCCTGCCGCTGAACATCTTCCTCACCCTGATCGACGTACCGCTCGAAGACCGTCCTCGACTTCGCCAGCTCGGTGTCCAACTCACGCGCCCTGACGGTTCGATGACGGTCGAACAACTCCGGCAGGCGGCTGACGATTACTTGTGGCCCTTTATTGAAAGGCGCATGGCGCAGCCCGGCGACGACCTCTTCAGCCGCATCCTGTCGGAACCGGTCGACGGCAGGCCGTGGACGGTGGACGAGGCGCGGCGGATGTGCCGCAATCTTCTGTTCGGTGGACTCGATACGGTTGCTGCGATGATCGGGATGGTCGCGCTCCACTTGGCGAGGCACCCCGAGCACCAGAAGTGGATGCGCCACAACCCGCGAGAGTTGCCCGCAGTTGCCGATGAGTTGATGCGTCGCTACCCGACAGTTGCCGTGAGTCGCAATGCAGTTGGAGATATCCAAATCGACGGCGTCACGATCCGTGCCGGTGACCTTGTCTACTTGCCCAGCGTACTCCATAACCTTGATCCGAGAAGCTTTTCTGCGCCGGAAGAGGTGCGTTTCGACCGCGGCCTGACCCCGATCCGACACACCACGATGGGCGTGGGCGCCCACCGCTGCGTCGGCGCAGGCCTTGCGCGCATGGAAGTGATTGTTTTTCTTGAGGAGTGGCTTGCTGGCATGCCCGCGGTTCGCCTTGATCCGGAGCGTCCCGTCACCATGAAGGGCGGCAACGTCGGTGCCTGCACTTCGCTGCCATTGGTCTGGAATCCCTAGGAAAACCAGCCCCATACCAGTCGCACGGTCAGCCCGATGCTCACCACCACGAGCAGCGGGCGGATCACCTTGGCGCCGAACTTGGTGGCATAGTGCGAGCCGATCCACGCGCCGGTCATGGCACCGACGCCCATGCAAGCCCCGAGAATCCACATCGCCTGGCCACCGATGCTGAACACGATCACACTGGCTATGTTGCTGGTGACGTTGAGAAATTTCGTCAGGCCAGTGGCACGGGTAAGCCCCATGCCCCGCAAGCCAACCAGCGTTGTTGCAAAGAACTGTCCGGCGCCCGGCCCGAAAAAGCCATCGTAAAACGCAACCCCGCCCCCTACCGGCATGTAGCCGCGCTCGGACAGGCGGCCCTTGCGGTCTTCGTCGGTCATGCCCGGCGACAGGACAGTGTAGAGCGCCACAGCAATCAGCAGCACTGGCACGACGAGTTTGAGGACGTCCGCGCTAAGGTGCTGAATTGCCAGCGATCCTGCCATTGCGCCGACAAAAACGATGGCGGCTGTCGCGGCGTTCTTGCGGAAACTGAACAGACCTGCCTTGTGATAGCGCCACGTGGCCATCGATGTGCCGCACATTGACTGGATCTTGTTGGTCCCCAGCACCACATGCGGGGGCAGGGGGGTGGAGAGCAGCACCGGCATCATCACCAGCCCGCCGCCGCCCGCCACGGCGTCGATGAACCCCGAAAGCACCGCAACGCAGGTCAACGCCGGGTAGAACCAGAGATCGAGATGGGCGGGTTCTATCAGCAGCAGGTCTGGCATTTGCGCGCTTTGGCGATTGCGCCTAAGGGCCGCAACACTCTTTTTGCCGAGATCTCCGCACGATGACCCGTTTTGCCTTCGATATCCACGCCACCGACGGAAAGGCGCGCACCGGCACGATCCGGATGATGCGCGGTGATATCCGCACCCCGGCGTTCATGCCGGTAGGTACCGCCGCAACGGTAAAGGCGATGAAGATGGAAGACGTGCGCGCCAGCGGTGCGGACATCATCCTCGGCAACACGTATCACCTTATGCTCCGCCCCGGAGCAGAGCGTGTCGCGCGTCTGGGTGGCCTGCACAAGTTTGGCGGTTGGGACCGCCCGATCCTGACTGACAGTGGCGGCTACCAGGTGATGAGCCTTTCGGACTTGCGCAAGATCACCGAGGAAGGCGTGACCTTCGCCAGCCACCTCGACGGTTCGCGTCATTTGTTGAGCCCGGAGCGTTCGATGGAAATCCAGCGTCTGCTGGGGTCCGACATCGTCATGTGCTTCGACGAATGCCCGCGCGCCGACCAGCCGCGCGATGTGATCGCAAAATCTATGGAAATGTCGATGCGCTGGGCAAGGCGCAGTCGCGAAGCTTTCAACGCCGGGGCCGAACATGCCGAACGCGCGGCGCTGTTCGGAATTCAGCAGGGCGCGCTTGACGAAGGCTTGCGCAAGGCCAGTGCCGACGCCCTGACCGACATCGGGTTCGACGGCTATGCCATTGGTGGCCTTGCCGTGGGGGAAGGGCAGGAGGCGATGTTCGCTACGCTCGACTTCGCGCCGCAGCAATTGCCTGCGGATCGTCCGCGCTATCTGATGGGGGTCGGCAAGCCTGATGACCTGGTCGGCGCGGTCGAGCGCGGGGTCGACATGTTCGATTGCGTCCTGCCGACCCGGTCCGGGCGCAATGGGCAGGGCTTTACCTGGAACGGCCCGGTGAACATGCGCAACGCCCGGCATGCGGAAGATACCGGCCCTCTCGACGAACGCTGTCCGTGCCCGACCTGCACCAAGTACAGCCGCGCCTACCTGCACCACCTGCACAAGTCGGGCGAGATGCTTGGGGCCATGCTGCTGACCGAGCATAACCTGTGGTTTTACCAGCAACTCATGGCAGGCATGCGCGCGGCAATCGCAGAAGGGCGCTTTGCGGCCTTCGCAGCCGATTTCAGACGGGACTACTTCGCGCGTTAGGCGGCAATGCCCTCTGCGCCGTCCTGCATCATCGGGTCCTGCGTCTCCAGCCTCGTGTCCTTGTAGGCATAGAATTCGCCGGTACGCTCATCGAGAAAGCCGGCGCCGATGGCGAAAGCCTGGCGCTGCGCGGTGAGCAAGTCCGGATACCATTTGCCGATGCGATGCGGGGTGACGAAGCGATAGAGACACATGCCATCCCAATGGTCGCGCGCCCCGAGAGTTCCCCGAATTGCTGTAAATTTCACCTGCGAAACGACACGTAACAGCTTGTTTGCACATACGAAAAAGGCGGAGCTTGCGCCCCGCCTCTTCCATGTGTCGCAGTGGTTGGAATACCGATCAGCGCGAATAGAATTCGACGACCAGGTTCGGTTCCATCTTCACCGGATAGGGTACTTCGTCCAGCGTCGGAACGCGGGTGAAGGTGGCCTTGTCGCCTTCGGCGGCGACGTAGTCGGGAACTTCACGCTCGGGCAGCGACTGCGCTTCAGCGATGAGGGCCATTTCCTTGGCCTTCTTGCCGAGGCTGATAACGTCGCCGGGGCGAACGCGACGCGAGGCGATGTTGCACTTCACGCCGTTGACGTAGATGTGACCGTGAGAAACGACCTGGCGAGCCGAGAAGATGGTCGGCGCGAACTTGGCGCGGTACACGACCATGTCAAGGCGCTGTTCGAGCAGGCCGATCAGGTTCTGACCGGTGTCGCCCTTCATTTTCGACGCTTCCTGATACGTGCGCTTGAACTGCTTCTCGGTCACGTCGCCGTAGTAGCCCTTGAGCTTCTGCTTGGCGCGGAGCTGGATGCCGAAGTCCGAGACCTTGCTCTTGCGGCGCTGGCCGTGCTGGCCCGGGCCATACGAGCGGCGGTTCACCGACGACTTGGGACGACCCCAGATGTTTTCGCCGAGACGGCGATCAATTTTGTACTTGGATGCCTTGCGCTTGGACATGCGCTGCCTTTCAATCTGCCTGCACCGGCAACGCGCCGATGCTTCAAGTCCCGGACACGCACCACTTTGCCAATTGCGAAGTGCGGCCACCGCTTCACCGGGAGTGCAGGGCCAATTGCGAAGCGCGGCCAAGAACAGACAATTAGCCCTTTGTCAAGGGCAGCGGCCATAGACAGGGTAGCGAAATTGGGGTGCTATCGAAAATGATGCACGAAGGGCCGCCTCGTTCTGACCAGTCGCAGCCGTTGGAATCCCTTTCCGGCGGGTTGGAGGCGATCGACCTTCAAATACTTTCGCTTTTGTCTCAACGATTTGGGTTGGCTGCGAGCACTACGGTTCAACGAGGGCTTTCTGACGACGAGCGCAATGCCCAGATGGCGGTGATTCGTCGTCGCGCTTTCGAGCTCGGTATTCCCGTCGGGCTTGTAACCGATTTCTGGGATCGGCTGATGGACGCCGCAGATGCGGTACAAGCCCAGCGAAACCATCGCGTGATCAACGACTGAAGTTCAACTGCGCGGCTCGTCCCCCGGCTTCGAGCCTTCCTTGCGGCGCAGGGCGCTCAGCACCCCGCGCATGGTGCGCACTTCGAGATGGTTCCAGCCTGGTTTGGTCAGCATGGTGCGCAATGTGCGTCGCGTGGCGGCCGCGCGTGCCTCGGGCTCGAAGTAGCCGCGCGGTTCAAGCATCGTGCAAAGCTGTTCGAACATGCCTTCGAACTCTTCCTGCGGGGCAGGGGGAAGCATGTCCTCTACGGTAGGCTGAACCAGATCGACGTGCTTCGACCACTCGTACGCGCAAAGGATGACGGCCTGCGCGAGGTTGAGAGAACCGAATTCCGGGTTGATCGGTACGGTGATGATGGCGCGGGCCAGCGCCACGTCGTCGGTCTCAAGGCCTGACCGTTCCGGTCCGAAGATGATCGCGCTGCGGCCCTGCGCGGCGATAATGTCCTTCGCTGCCTGTTCCGGCGTCAGCACGGGCTTGGTCACGCCACGCTTGCGCACGGTGGTGGCGTAGACATGCGAGCAATCGCTGACGGCATCGGCGAGGGTATCGAAGACCTGTGCCTTCTCCAGAACCCTGTCGGCACCAGCAGCGGCGGGACCGGCGGATGGATTGGGCCAGCCATCACGGGGAGATACAAGTCGCATCTCGGTCAGGCCGAAATTCAGCATGGCACGTGCGGCCTTGCCGATGTTCTCGCCAAGCTGGGGGCGGACCAGGACGATGACCGGCTGGCGCTGTTCAGTATCGCTCATGTTCAGGCGCGGCCGCTCATTTCCTGGACGCTTGAAGCGAATTCTTCAAAGTCACGCGCTTCGGTGAAATCGCGATAGACGCTGGCAAAGCGGATGTAGGCCACGCTATCAAGCTGGCGCAGACCTTCCATGACCATCTCTCCGATGACCTTGGATGGGACTTCTGAATCGCCCATGGTTTCGATCTGGCGCTGTATGCCCGACACGAGCTGGTCGAGGCGCTCTTGGGCGACGGGGCGTTTGCGGCAGGCGAGCGAAACCGATTGTTCGATCTTGAACCGGTCGAACGGTTCACGTCGTTCCCCGCTCTTGACTACGACGACCTCACGCAACTGCACCCGCTCGAACGTCGTGAACCGCGCCCCGCAGCCTTCGCACTGACGGCGCCGGCGGATCGAGGTGTTGTCCTCGCTCGGCCGGCTGTCCTTCACCTGGCTGTTGTCATGGGCGCAGAACGGGCAACGCACGGCTTAGCGCTTGATCCTCTGCCAGAAGGCAATGCCAGCACCCACGGCAAGGCCAAGCGGGAGCGAGACGACAGGAAGGAGCACACCGGCCACCGCCCCGATGGCCGCGCCGGTCAGGACCGGCTTGGTCGATGGGTGGGCCATGCCCTGCTTGGCCATGCCGGAGATTTCCTGCTTGGCGCGAGCGGCGAGATCGTCGTGGTCGTTCATAAGCTTACAGCTCCGGATAGATCGGGAACTGCGCGCAAAGCTCCGCGACGCGATCGCGCACGCGCTGTTCGACCTGACCATCGCCCTCATCGCCGTTGCGCGCAAGGCCATCGACCACTTCCACGATCAGCTTGCCGATGGTGCGGAACTCTTCCTCGCGGAAACCGCGGGTGGTGCCAGCCGGCGTGCCGAGGCGGATGCCCGAAGTGACGAAGGGGGAGCGCTTGTCGAACGGGACGCCGTTCTTGTTGCAGGTGAGCCAGGCGCGATCGAGACCCTTCTCGGCGGCCTTGCCGGTCACGTCCTTGGCAGTCAGATCAACCAGCATAAGATGGTTGTCAGTGCCGCCGGAAACGATGCCGAGGCCGGCGTCCTTGATGCTTTCGGCAAGCGCCTTGGCATTGGCGACGATCTGATGGGCATAGGCCTTGAATTCGGGGCGCAGCGCTTCACCAAAGGCAACCGCCTTGCCCGCGATGACGTGGACCAGCGGACCGCCCTGGAGGCCGGGGAATACGGCGGTGTTGAACTTCTTGGCCAGATCCTCGTCATTGGTGAGGATCACGCCCGAACGCGGGCCGCGCAGGCTCTTGTGGGTCGTCGTGGTGACGACGTGGGCATGCGGGAACGGCGAGGGGTGGGCGCCGCCTGCAACGAGGCCCGAAATGTGCGACATGTCGACCAGCAGCCACGCGCCGATTTCATCGGCAATGGCGCGGAAGGCGGCCCAGTCCCAGGTGCGTGAATAGGCGGTGCCACCGGCGATGATCAGCTTGGGCTTGTGCTCTCGGGCAAGACGGGCGACCTCGTCCATGTCGATCATGTGATCGTCAGGGCGCACGCCGTAAGGGATCACGTTGAACCACTTGCCGCTCATGTTCACGGGGCTGCCGTGGGTAAGATGGCCACCCGAATTCAGGTCGAGGCCCATGAAGCTGTCACCCGGCTGCAGCAGCGCGAGAAACACGGCCTGGTTCATCTGGCTGCCCGAGTTGGGCTGAACGTTGGCGAAGTTGCATCCGAACAGCTGCTTGGCGCGCTCGATCGCCAGGTTCTCGACGATATCGGCGTATTCGCACCCACCGTAGTAGCGCTTGCCCGGGTAGCCTTCGGCGTACTTGTTGGTGAAAACCGATCCGGTGGCTTCGAGCACGGCACGGCTGGTGATGTTTTCCGAAGCGATCAGCTCGATCTTGGTCTGCTGGCGGTGCAGCTCACCCTTGATGGCGGCGAACACTTCGGCATCGGCCGTTTCCAGATGCTCGGTGAAGAAGCCGGCTTTGCGGATTTCCGGCGCTGCTGTGGCGGTGGTCATCTCTGGGGGCTCCTTCAGATTGCGGGGTTGGAAAGCTTTTCGACGCGGCCGGCATGGCGGCCACCGCCGAATTCGGTGGAAAGAAATGCGTCAAGACAGGCCTTGGCCATGTCCTCGCCAGTCAGGCGTGCGCCCATCGCAATGACATTTGCATCGTTGTGTTCGCGCGCGAGTGCTGCGGAGAGCGGTTCCGAAACCAGTGCGCAGCGGCAGGCCGGTTCGCGGTTTACTGCGATCGAGATGCCGATACCTGATCCGCACAGGGCGACGCCCCGCTCGGCAATGCCTTCGGCTACCACCGAGGCCAGTTTGTAGCCATAGTCGGGATAGTCGACGCGATCGGCGGTCTCTGGCCCCAGGTCGGCAACTTCATGGCCAAGGCCGATGAGATACTCACGCAGTGCGGCCTTCAGGTCGACAGCGGCGTGATCGGAAGCGATGGCGATACGCATGGGGATCGTTACTCGACAGCGGTATTAGGGGATTCGTTGGCGCGCCCATAGGCTCTTGCAGCGCAACAAGCCACCGCAAATCGCTGGAGGAAATCTGCCCGATGGGGCTCATCCTAACAGGTGGGAGCGTCATGGCGGTTGCGACCGGATCGCGCGATGCGTAAAGGCCCGGCATTCAGGATCGGACGGGACGAACAGGAATGCCGCAGGAACACGTGCTCATCGCCGGGGGCGGCATTGGCGGGCTCACGCTCGCACTGACGCTCCACCAGATCGGGGTCTCCTGCACGGTCTTCGAATCCGTTCGTGAATTGAAGCCGCTGGGTGTCGGCATAAATCTCCAGCCCAACGCCGTTCGCGAACTCGAAGACCTCGGCATCGGTGAGGCCGAGATGGATGCCGTGGGCATTCCGGCGCGCGAGTGGGCCTTGGTCGGGCTGAATGGACGCGAGATCTACTCCGAACCGCGTGGCAAGCTGGCCGGGTATAACTGGCACCAGTATGCCGTGCACCGCGGCGAATTCCACATGCTGCTCTACCGCAAGGTGATCGAGCGCATCGGGCCGCAAGCGGTGAGACTGGGCAGCAAGGTTACGGGCTATCGCAAGGAAGCGAATGGATCGGTCACCGCCCTGGTCGAGGACCGCTCGGGCAAAGTCGAAGAGGTGGCAGGAACGCTGCTGTTCGGGGCAGACGGCATACATTCGGCAATCCGCGCGCAGATGCACCCCGATCAGCCTCCGATCCATTGGGGCGGCACGATCATGTGGCGCGGCACTGCCAAGGGCGTACCGATCCGTTCGGGATCATCGTTCGTCGGCCTTGGCACGAGCCGGCATCGCGTGGTGATCTACCCGATTTCGCACCCGGATGCGGACGGCTTGTCCGATATCAACTGGATCGCCGAGCAGACGTACGACACCAGTCACGACTGGACCAAGTCGGGATGGTTCAGGCCTGTCGAAATGGCGGAGTTTGCGCACGAGTTCGACGGGTTCGTCTATGACTGGCTTGATCTGCCGGCTCTGCTGGCAAAGTCGGACATGGCTTACGAGAACCCGATGATAGATCGCGATCCCTTGCCGACCTGGGTCGATGGGCCGGTCGGGCTGATTGGGGACGCGGCACATCCGATGTATCCCACGGGGTCCAACGGCGCCTCGCAGGCAATTGTCGACGCACGCCAGATCGGACGCATCATGGTGGAGCGCGGCGTCACGCCCGAGGCGCTTGCCCAGTTCGACGCCGAATTCTGTGGCCCGATCGGCCAGGTCGCGATGCGCAACCGCGGGGCGGGCCCGTTCGGCCTGCTCAATATGGTGGACGAACGTTGCGGCGGTCAGTTCGAGAATATCGACGATGTCATCCCGGCTGCGGAGCGAAGTGCCTTCATGCTGGCCTACCAGCAGGCTGCGGGCTTTGCCAAGGACCGCCTGAACGGCGCGCCGAGGACCATTCCTGAAGGTGCGCAAGTCGCCAGGGTGCCCGCGTGACCATTGCGCTGACCCCTGTGACCGATCTGGTTGTCGAACTGTCGAGGCCCCACGAGATGGGCGAATGCCCAATAGGTGTCCGGCGGATCATCCCGATTGTCGGAGGTAGCGCCGATGGACCGCTGCTCGGCGGCCGCATTCTGCCAATCGGGGCCGACTGGCAGACCGTCTCACGCGGAGGGATCGCCGAACTGGATGCGCGCTATGCGATCGAGACCAGCGACGGCGCGGTGATCGAAGTCATCAGCCAAGGCATTCGCCACGCAACGGCAGAGGTGCATGCGCGCATTGCTTGGGGCGAGGAAGTCGACCCGGCCGAGTACTACATGCGCACGGCAATCCGGCTCGAGACCGGACATGCCGGATACGATTGGGTCAACCGCGCCCTGTTCATCGCGAAGGGCGGGAAGGTTGGGAATACGGTCCGTCTGGCGGTCTACAGGATCGACTAGCAGCTTCGACTGCCGGTCCGGAAGTCAGTCCAGCAATGCGCGGTGTCGGCTGGAGAGAAAGATCGCATTCTTTCGGGTGAGATCGCCCGGCACGAGGCGTTTTCCGTTCCAGCCGTAAGGCGACAGACCGAGTTTGCCGAGGACAGCAACGGCAGACGCGTCGGGCCGTTCGATCAAGATCACCGGCTGATGCGAGGCGATCGTTTTGATGCCACCGCCGATGACTTGCGATTCGAAGCCTTGCACGTCAATCTTGATGATGTCCGGGGCGAGTTCCAGCGCGTCGAGCTTCTCGATCCTTACCTTATAGCTGTCGATTACAAGCCGATCTGGCGTGAAACGCGCCATGCGCCGCTCATCAAGCCACTGGACCGCAGCTTCGCGGTCAAGAGAGGCAATGCCGTCATAGACGAAGTTGCGATAGCGCGGCACGTGGATGTGCTGTTCGCCAGTTGCAGCGCCGAGTGCAATCTCACGCACATCCACGTCGCTGTCCCCTGAGAATCGCTGGCGAAGTTCTTCCGCCAGCGAGGGGATCGGTTCGATGGTGATGATCTTTCGCGGCCGTGCATAGCGCTGCAAGGCCACAACGCTTTGCCCCCAATTGCCGCCTATGTCGATCGCGAGGTCCAGCGGGGCGAGCTTTCGCAGCAGTCGTATCTCGGGGTCGACAAACAGGCCAAGATGGCGCGTGGCAAGGTTGTAGGCCGAAAACTTTGCGCGACGCACCGCGGGAAAATGCGTCTGCAGATCTCGCAACTGCCTCCGCAGTTCGCGCAATGGCCAACTTTCGGGACGATACCCCCATTCCAGAACTGGTCCGGGGGCAGCGCCTTCCATCAGCGGATTGCTTACTGGTCGAGGAACGAGCGCATCTTGCGCGACCGCGACGGATGCTTGAGCTTGCGCAGCGCCTTGGCCTCGATCTGACGAATACGTTCGCGGGTGACCGAGAACTGCTGGCCGACTTCTTCCAGCGTGTGGTCGGTGTTCATGCCGATACCGAAGCGCATGCGCAGCACGCGCTCTTCACGCGGGGTGAGGCTGGCAAGCACGCGGGTGACCGTTTCCTTCAGGTTGGCCTGGATCGCCGCATCGACCGGAATGATCGCGTTCTTGTCCTCGATGAAATCGCCGAGGTGGGAATCTTCCTCGTCGCCGATGGGCGTTTCGAGGGAGATCGGCTCCTTGGCGATCTTCATCACCTTGCGAACCTTTTCGAGCGGCATCGACAGACGCTCGGCCATTTCTTCAGGCGTCGGTTCGCGGCCCTGCTCGTGCAGGAACTGGCGGCTGGTGCGAACCAGCTTGTTGATCGTCTCGATCATGTGGACCGGGATACGGATCGTTCGGGCCTGATCTGCGATCGAGCGGGTGATGGCCTGCCTGATCCACCAGGTGGCGTAGGTCGAGAACTTGTAGCCGCGGCGGTATTCGAACTTGTCGACCGCCTTCATCAGGCCGATGTTGCCTTCCTGAATGAGGTCAAGGAACTGCAGGCCGCGGTTCGTGTACTTCTTGGCGATGGAGATCACGAGGCGCAGGTTGGCCTCGACCATTTCCTTCTTTGCGATGCGTGCTTCACGCTCGCCTTTCTGGACCATGTTCACGATGCGGCGGAATTCGCCCAGCGACATGCCGGTGGCAGCCGCGATGTCGGCAATCTCGGCCCGAATACGCTCAACCGGAGCTGCCTCGTTCGCAGCAAACGCCGCCCACTTCTTGTCGCGGCCGGCCAAGGCCTGCAGCCAACCGTCGTCAAGCTCATGCCCGACATACATGTCGAGGAAGTCCTTGCGCGACACCTTGTGGCGCTCGGCAAGGCGCAGCATCTGGCCGCCCAGCGTCGTCAGGCGACGATTGAAGGCGTAGAGATTGTCGACGAGGTATTCGATCTTCGAAGCGTGGAACTGCACGGATTCGACCTGCGCCGTCAGGTCCTCGCGCAGCTTCTGGTACTGCGCTTCCTTGGCGGCGGGGAAATCGTTGCCCATGCCAAGCGCGTCGAGACGCTCTGCCTGGATTTTCTCGAAGGCCCGGAACAGCGAGGTGATTTCGGCAAAGCGCTCAAGCGCTGCCGGCTTCAACTGCGCTTCCATCTGGGCGAGGCTGAGGGTGTTGTCCTCTTCTTCTTCCTCGGCCGGACGGGCGCGGCGCTCGCGCAGTTCGTCGTCCTCGTCATCGGAGGATTCTTCCTCCTCGACGTCCTCTTCTTCCTTGAAGGTGGGGCCGGCGGTGGCTTCGCTGATTTCGGGCTCGGCCTCTTCACCGTCTTCCGACAGGTTTTCGGGCTGCGGTTCCTTCGAAAGCATGGCGTCGAGATCGAGAATCTCGCGCAGCTGCATCTCGCCGGCGTTCAGCGCGTCGGACCACTGGATGATGGCGTGGAATGTGATCGGGCTCTCGCACAGGCCCATGATCATGGTGTCGCGACCGGCCTCGATGCGCTTGGCGATGGCGATTTCGCCCTCGCGGCTGAGCAGTTCAACGGCGCCCATTTCACGCAGATACATGCGCACCGGGTCGTCGGTCCGCTCGACCGTTTCCTTGCGCTTGATAACGTCCGGGCGGTCCTCGACGGTCTCGGCTTCGTCGAGTTCGTCGTCCTGCGCCTTTTCCTCGGGATCAACCGCGTCCTCGTCGCTCTCGACGATGTTGACGCCCATCTCGGAGATCGCGGCCATGATGTCCTCGATCTGCTCGGAAGACATCTGGTCCTGGGGAAGGGCCTCGTTCAGCTCGTCATACGTGATGATCCCGCGGCGCTTGGCGCGCGCGATCAACTTCTTGATCGATGCATCGTTGAGGTCGATCAGCGGAGCGTCGCCGCTATCGGTCTTGTCGTTCGAAGCCATTTAACCCAGGTACCACCATCTGAGAACCGGGCCGAAGGCGACCCGGTTTGCGCCATTGCTATAATTATAACGCAGCACGAGCACGGCCCATTTGCCCCAAACGGGCACGCAAAGCCATACTCCGCGCTATCAATCTTTGCTGTTCGGCGAAGTTTTCTTCCGAAAGCTCGGTTTCAACGCGCTTGTTTGCCTCGACAAGCGCCTCTTCAACCGCTGGCCATTCAACCAGAATGGCAATTGCCTCGGCAAGTTCGTCTCCTGCCGAATCACCACCGCTGGCCAAAAAACCGAATCGCATCCCGGCATAGTCCTGCGCCGACGGGAGCCTGAGCCCACGTTCCAGCAATATGGTGCGCAAGGTCGCGCTTTCAAGCGGTTGTGCCCCGTCCGACGTGACAAGCAGTGCATCGATCAGTGCGCAAGTGTCTGGATTCTCGGGCTGAAGGCGGGCGAGGGCGTCAGCATGGCGCGCAATGTGCTGCGGATGGCAGATCAGACCGTCGAGCACGGCTGCCAGCAGGCTGTTGCTCGGCCCCGCGCCGATGCGCAGCATTTTCGCCTTGTCCTGCTCGGCAAGTGGTGGCGGTGCCGGTTTCCAGGGCTGGCCTTTCGCGCGGGAACCCGATGGTCGTGGCTGAAAAGGCGCCCGTTCCTTTCGGGCGAACGCCAGTTCGCCAAATCGCTCGGTCAGTTCGCGCCTGTAGAGCGACTTGATGTCTGGGTGCTGTATGGTCTCGCAATGGGCAAGCAGCCTGGCCTTCAATCCTGCCTTGTCTTCTGGCGTCGCCAGCGGGGCAGCATCGCGTTCCGCTTCCCAGAGAACGTCGACGAGGCTTCGGGCACCGTCCAGCAATTCCTCCATCGCCGCCGCGCCCTGTTTTTTCACGACGTCGTCCGGGTCCATGCCTGCTGGCAGCGTGACGATGCGCAGCGAATGTCCGGGGCGGAGCAGGGGCAGGGCGCGCGTGATCGCCCGCATCGCTGCGCGCTGGCCTGCGCTGTCGCCATCGAAGCAAAGCGTTGGCGTTTCGACCAGTCGCCAGAGGCGTTCGATCTGATGCTCCGTCAGTGCCGTGCCAAGCGGGGCGACCGCTTCGCCGATGCCTGCGGCCGCGAGCGCCACCACGTCCATATATCCTTCGACGACCACTACGCGTCCGCTCTGGCGCGAAGCAGGCCCGGCGCGATGCAGGTTGTAGACCGTGCGGCCCTTGTCGAACAGCGGCGTATCGGGAGAGTTCAGGTACTTCGGCGCGTCGGTCTTTTCCGCAGTGAGGATGCGTCCGCCGAAGGCAATCACGCGACCGCGCGGGTCAAGGATCGGCAGCATCAGGCGGCCACGGAAACGGTCGTAGGGTTCCTTTCCTTCGACCACGATTCGCAAGCCAGCCTCGATGAGCATCTCATCGGGGAAGGCCGACAGCGCCTCTTTCAGCGCAGTGCGGCTATCCGGAGCGAAGCCGAAGCCGAAATCCCGCACGATCTGCGCCGGGAACCCGCGAGAGGCGAGATAGCGTCGCGCCTCCGCACCACGCTCATCGCCAAGGCAGCGCACGAAAAAGTCCTGCGCCGCCTGCATAACGTCATGCAACGACTTCTGCTGCTCGGCCTTCCTTGCTGCGCGCGGATCGGGGGCAGGAACTTCCATTCCAGCCTGCAGCGCCAGTTCCTTCACCGCGTCCATGAAGGGCAGGCCCTGATGGTCGGTCATCCAGCGGATGACGTCGCCATGCGCGCCGCAGCCGAAGCAGTGGTAGAAGCCCTTCTCGTCGTTGATGGTGAAGCTGGGCGTCTTCTCGTTATGGAACGGGCAGCAGGCCTTGAATTCGCGCCCCGCCTTTGTGACGCGAACGCTCCGCCCGATCACGCCCGAAAGCGAGATGCGGGAGCGGAGTTCGTCCAGCCATTGCGGAGAGAGGCTCATGGCGCGGTCAGGCCGAAAGCGACGCCTTCACCAGCCCGCTGGCCTTGCCCATGTCGAGCTGTGTGCCGTGCTTGGCCTTCAATGCAGCAACCACCTTGCCCATATCTTTCATGCCCGCAGCGCCGGTTTCGGCGATGATCGCAGCGATGGCGGCCTTGGTGTCGTCCTCGCTCATCTGCTGGGGCAGGAATTCCTCGATCACCGCAAGCTCGGCCTTCTCGACGTCTGCGAGTTCCTGGCGGCCGCCCTGTTCATAAAGCGAGATCGATTCGCGGCGCTGCTTCGCCATCTTCTGCAAAACGTCGGTGACGAGCACGTCATCCTCCGGCACAGCCGAGGCGGTGCGCAGTTCGATGTCCTTGTCCTTGAGCTTGGCAAGGATCAGGCGGACGGCGGCGAGGCGGGGCTTGTCGCCCGCTTTCATGGCGGAAACCTGCGCGGCCTTGATGGTATCGCGGATCATGTAAACGTATTTCCCGTGGAGTTCTCCGCCGTCATGGCGGGAAACCTTCCATGTAGGCCAAACTTTCGGGAATCGCTAGGTTGACGCTGCGTCGAGTCAGGTCTAGCAGCCGCCCCTTAGCAACATCGCCAGAACACCTGCCAACGGAGCGCCCCATATCATGGCCGACCCCGCACTTTCGCACGCGCCTCAACCAGATGGCGCGACGGGAGTCCTCGTACTTGCCGATGGGTCTGTTGCCTGGGGACGTGGTTTCGGCGCTGCCGGCGCAGCCGTCGGCGAGGTGTGCTTCAACACCGCGATGACCGGCTATCAGGAAGTGATGACCGATCCGTCCTACGCGGCGCAGATTGTGACGTTCACCTTCCCGCATGTCGGCAACGTCGGCACCAACCCCGAAGACATGGAAAGCCATGACACGCCCGGCGCCGTCGGCTGCGTGGTGCGCGAGGATGTGACTGCGCCTGCCAACTTCCGCAGCGCCGGCACCTTCCAGCAGTGGATGGAAAAGCAGGGTAAGATCGGCATTTCCGGCCTCGACACCCGCGCCCTGACCCGCCGCATTCGCATGAGCGGCGCGCCCAACGCGGTGATCGCACACGATCCCAAGGGAGAGTTCGACATCCCCGCATTGGTCGAGCGTGCGCGCAACTGGCCCGGTCTTGAAGGGATGGACTTGGCCCGCGTCGTCACGCGCGACGGGCAGGAGGCCTGGGAAGGCTCTGTCTGGCATCTCGGCAAGGGCTATGGCCGCTCACCGCATGACAAGCGCCCCCACGTCGTCGCCATGGACTTCGGCGCCAAGGACAACATCTTCCGCAATCTCGTGAAGGCGGGCGCGGCGGTGACGGTGGTTCCGGCCGAGACTTCGCTGGAAACGATCCTCGAATTGAAGCCCGATGGCGTCTTCCTGTCGAACGGCCCGGGCGATCCGGCGGCGACGGGGGCCTATGCCGTGCCGGTGATCCAGAAGCTGCTCGAGATGGACATGCCAGTCTTCGGCATCTGCCTCGGCCACCAGATGCTGGCGCTGGCCGCCGGCGCCCGCACCACCAAGATGCACCAGGGCCACCGCGGTGCGAACCACCCGGTCAAGCGCATGGAAGACGGCGTGGTCGAGATCACCTCAATGAACCACGGCTTCGCGGTCGACAACGCCCCCGGCGCGCTGGGCGACAACGTGATCGAAACCCACGTCTCGCTGTTCGACGGCTCGAACTGCGGCATCGCGGTGAAGGGCAAGAAGGCGTTCGGGGTGCAGTATCACCCCGAGGCGTCGCCGGGGCCGCAGGACAGTTTCTACCTGTTCGAGAAGTTTGTGGGGATGTTGGGGTGAAGGTCCGTTTCATCCTTGGAGCACTGGTAATTGCGGCAACTGTCCCGACTGTGGGAGTTGCGAAGCCGGGCGTTCCGGTTCGCTCGGCTGCTGGCGAGGCATCGCGCCTCTTAGGATATGCCGTCTTTGGCGATGCTGATGACGTTGCAGCCCTCGAAAAAGATCTCGCTCCACTTGCCTCTGTCGGGGTGAAGACAGCTCGACCGAAGACTTCGGATGGGCGAACTGAACTTTTGATCCTTTTTACTGAGGGTGTTGGGCCGATTTCCGCTGAACTAGTCCGACAGAAAGTCTCTGACGGAAAGCTCGGGAAATTCGAGCTCGAAAGCATCCTCGCTCCTGAATCGGCGGTAAAGTAATGCCCAAACGCACTGACATCTCCTCGATCCTGATCATCGGCGCCGGGCCGATCATCATCGGCCAGGCTTGCGAGTTCGATTATTCGGGCACGCAGGCGGTGAAGGCGCTCAAGGAAGAGGGCTATCGCATCATCCTGGTCAACTCGAACCCCGCGACGATCATGACCGATCCGGACATGGCGCACGCGACTTATGTCGAACCGATCACGCCCGAAGTCGTCGCCAAGATCATCGAGAAGGAGCGCCCCGATGCGCTGCTTCCCACGATGGGCGGGCAGACCGCGCTCAACACCGCGCTGGCGCTGTTTAACGATGGCACGTTGGAAAAGTACGGCGTGCAGATGATCGGCGCCAATGCCGATGCGATCGACAAGGCCGAAGACCGCCAGCGCTTCCGCGAGGCAATGGACAAGATTGGCCTCGAATCCGCGCGCTCGGGCGTTGCGCACACCATCGACGAGGCGCTCGAAATCCTCGAGCGCACCGGCCTGCCTTCGATCATCCGCCCCAGCTTCACCATGGGCGGCACCGGCGGCGGCATTGCCTACAACAAGGAAGAGTTCGTCAAGATCGTGAAGGGCGGCCTCGAAGCCAGCCCGACGACCGAAGTCCTGATCGAGGAATCGCTCCTCGGCTGGAAGGAATACGAGATGGAGGTTGTCCGCGATAAAAAGGACAACTGCATCATCATCTGCTCGATCGAGAACGTCGATCCGATGGGCGTCCACACCGGCGATTCCATCACCGTCGCCCCGGCGCTGACGCTGACCGACAAGGAATACCAGATCATGCGCAACGCATCGATCGCGGTTCTCCGGGAAATCGGCGTCGAGACCGGCGGTTCGAACGTGCAGTTCGCGGTGAACCCCAAGGACGGCCGCCTGATCGTCATCGAGATGAACCCGCGCGTGTCGCGCTCCTCGGCACTGGCGTCCAAGGCCACCGGCTTCCCGATTGCTAAGGTCGCGGCCAAGCTCGCCGTGGGCTACACGCTCGACGAGATCATGAACGACATCACCGGGGCCACCCCGGCGGCGTTCGAACCGACCATCGACTACGTCGTCACCAAAATCCCGCGCTTCGCCTTCGAAAAGTTCAAGGGCGCAGAGCCTCTGCTCGGCACGGCGATGAAGTCGGTCGGCGAGGTCATGGCGATTGGCCGCAACATCAAGGAATCGATGCAGAAGGCCCTGCGCGGGTTGGAAACCGGCCTCGATGGCTTCAACCGCGTCGTCGGCCTCGAAGGCGCCAGCCGCGATGAGATCACCGCCGCGCTCGCCCGCGCCACGCCCGATCGCCTGCTGGTGATCGCGCAGGCTTTCCGCGAGGGCCTGTCGGTCGACGAAGTCCACGCCGTCACCAAATACGAGCCGTGGTTCCTGCGTCATATCCACGAGATCGTCGAAGCCGAGAACGTCATCCAGCGCGATGGCTTGCCCAACGACGCGGCGGGCCTGCGCCGCCTGAAGGCGATGGGCTTCTCCGACAAGCGCCTCGCCACACTGGCCGTGCGCGGGATTGGCGTTGCCGGTGGCATGGCAGAGACCCAGGCCAAGCGCTCGGGCCTGCTACATGACGCGCTGCGCGCCATGGCCGGTGCCACCAGCGAAGCTGAAGTGCGGTCCTTGCGCCACAAGCTTGGCGTGCGCCCGGTGTTCAAGCGCATCGACAGCTGCGCCGCCGAGTTTGAGGCGGTCACGCCCTACATGTACTCGACGTATGAAGGCGCGCTGTTCGGCGAGCCGGAGAACGAGGCTGCTCCGACTGACGCCAAGAAGATTGTCATCCTCGGCGGTGGTCCGAACCGCATCGGGCAGGGCATCGAGTTCGACTACTGCTGCTGCCACGCCTGCTTCGCGCTGGGTGACGCCGGGTTCGAGACCATCATGGTCAACTGCAACCCGGAGACCGTGTCGACCGACTACGACACCTCGGATCGCCTCTACTTCGAGCCGTTGACTGCCGAAGACGTGCTGGAGATCCTCGCGGTCGAACAGTCAAAGGGCGAACTCGTCGGCGTTATCGTGCAGTTTGGCGGGCAGACCCCGCTGAAGCTGGCGCAGGCGCTGCAGGATGCAGGCATCCCGATCCTCGGCACATCGCCGGACTCGATCGACCTTGCCGAAGACCGAGAGCGCTTCGCAGCATTGGTCGCCAAGCTCGGCCTCAAGCAGCCTGCCAACGGCATTGCCCGCAGCCGCGATGAGGCCGTCGCGGTGGCGAGCCGCATCGGCTACCCGGTGCTGATCCGTCCGAGCTACGTGCTTGGTGGCCGCGCGATGGAGATTGTCGACAGCCAGGCGCAGCTGGACGACTACATCGCCACTGCCGTTCAGGTCTCGGGCGACAGCCCGGTGCTGATCGACCAATACCTTCGCGATGCGATTGAGTGCGACGTCGATGCTCTGGCCGATGGCACGGACGTAACCGTCGCCGGTGTCATGCAGCATATCGAGGAAGCGGGCATTCACTCGGGCGACAGCGCCTGCACCCTTCCGCCCTACAGCCTGTCAGCCGAAATCATCGCAGAGATGGAGCGTCAGGCGGTTCTGCTGGCACGCGGCCTCAACGTGCGCGGTCTGATGAACATCCAGTTCGCGATCAAGGACGGCGAGGTCTATCTGATCGAGGTGAACCCGCGTGCAAGCCGCACGGTGCCATTCGTGGCCAAGGCCGTGGGCACGCCCATTGCCAAGATCGCGGCGCGCGTCATGGCGGGCGAGAAACTGGCCGATCTCCCCGCGATCAAGCGCGAGATCGACTACATGGCAGTCAAGGAAGCCGTGTTCCCGTTCGCCCGTTTCCCCGGCATCGACCCCGTGCTCTCGCCGGAAATGAAGTCAACCGGCGAAGTCATGGGCGTCGACAAGACCTTCGCGGTCGCTTTCGCCAAGTCGCAGCTTGGTGCAGGCACCAAGCTGCCGCAGAGCGGAACGATCTTCGTTTCGGTCAAGGATAGCGACAAGGCGGTGATCCTGCCCGCCGTGCGCAAGGCGATCAGCCTGGGCTTCAAGATCGTGGCCACCGGTGGTACGGCTCGCTATCTGACCGATGCGGGCCTGATCATCGAACGAGTGAACAAGGTGGCCGAAGGCCGTCCGCACATCGTCGACCGGATCATCGATGGCGACATCGCGCTGATCTTCAACACGACCGAGGGCTGGCAGAGCCACAAGGACTCGCAATCGATCCGCGCTTCGGCGTTGAACTCGCGCGTTCCCTACTTCACGACGGCTGCTGCTTCCGTCGCTGCGGTCGAGGCAATCGAGGCACTTCGCTCTGCCGAACTTGAAGTGCGTTCGTTGCAGGACTATTATGCTTGAACCTTATTAGTCCCCCGGCATTGTCATGAGACTGGTCCGGCTCGGCGCATTCGGCGTCGGTCGGCGGGGGCAGGTTTTCCCTCGGTTGCCGTAGCGGTAGCCGGGGCGTGACAGGAAAGAGAGTTACGGATGGCGAGTGTGGAAAAGCTGCCGATGCTTGCGGAAGGCTATGAAAAGCTGACTGCCGAGCTGAAAGCGCTGCGCGAGGAGCGGCCCAAGATCGTCGACGCGATCGAGGAAGCGCGCGCCCATGGCGACCTTTCGGAAAACGCGGAATATCATGCGGCCAAGGAACGTCAGGGCCAGGTCGAAGCGACTATCGCCGATCTCGAGGATCGCGTCAGCCGCGCGCAGATCATCGATCCGGCGACTCTCTCGGGTGACAAGATCATCTTCGGTGCCACCGTGACCTTGCTCGACGATGACGAAAAGCCGGTGAAGTACCAGATCGTCGGTCCATACGAGGCCGATGCCAAGAAGGGCATGATCAGCTACAACTCGCCGCTCGGCAAGGCACTGATCGGCCGCAAGGTCGATGAGGAGATCGAGGTGACTGTCCCCTCGGGCGACAAGTTCTACCTTGTCCAGAAGATCGAGTTCATTTGAGCGATCGGCATCACTAACGAAAAAAGGCCCCGGAGCGATCCGGGGCCTTTTTTTATAAGCTTGCTCAATCCTTCGGCAGGGCCGGTTCAAGCAGGCGATGGAGGTGCACGATCACGTAGCGCATCTCGGCGTCGTCCACGGTCCTCTGTGCGGCACCGCGCCAGGCTTCTTCAGCGCTGGCATAGTCGGGGAACACGCCGACAACGTCGATTGCCTTGAGGTCTTGAAATTCGAGGCCCTGGGGGTCTTTGACCCGCCCGCCCATAACGAGGTGCAGCTTTTGCATTGGCGACTTTCCTTTGGGGAGGATTCGTGTGCGCCACTGACAAAAAGACGAGCCGCGCGCAAGTCATGCGAACGGCTCGCCTGAGCCCTTTTTAAGGCTTAACGCGCGCAGTGAGTTCGTTCACCTTGCGCAGCGCCGCTTCGCTCGCCTCTATGGCGGCTGAGCGAACGATCTCGGAAAGATCGAAAGCCTTGCGGCGGGCCTCTTCGCTGCCGTCGGCAATCTTTTCGCCAACCGTGCCACTGAGCTCCTCAACCTTGTTAAGGCCGTCACGACCAACGTCCCGCGCACGGGTTGCATAGTCGATTGCGAGCTTTCCGGCGACTGCCGCCAGACCCGACGCGCTCTTGCGCAACGAACTGGCCGCGTCTTCAGCGGTGCCCCTGGCCTTGGTGCTGCGCCGGCCGACAGAGGGCAAGGCCTTCGCAACGAGCGCGCCCAGAAGTATACCGGCGGCGACCGACGCCACCGGGTGCTCCTCGATCAGCCCCTTGACGGTCTGGACCGACTTCGAGCTGGCAGTGCGTTCCGCCAGGCGCGACTTGGCCGCGTCAACCTTTTCGCGCAGGGTCTCTGCGCCGTTTACTTGCAGTTCTTCGCTCATCTCAATCTCCGGATCGGACTTTGTCGATCACGCGCTCGGCCAATTCCTGGATCGGTTCCCGGAGGAACCAGCCAAACAGTGCAGCGACGGTTACGCCGATCACCACCTTGTTCTCGTCGGCAACTGCACGAGCGCTATCGAGCATTTCAACGGCTTCCCCCACCGCACGTTCCTTGACGCGCCCCGGAGAAAGCTCCAGCTTGGCTATTTCCAGATCGCCCTTGACCACGGCCAGCGCTTCATCCCGAAGTGCCCTTGCGGCAGCCAACTCTGGTGGGGCGGTCATGGCTTCCCTCCTGCGCTGAGCGCCGCCTTGGCAGCGCGGATGCGCTTGGTCGCTCGCGCCAGGCATATGACAGCCAAGAGAGCCAGTGCACCGCCGACAATGGCAAGAGCTCCCCAAACGCCCACGTAGTGGGCAAGAGCAAGCAACAGCCCGACGACGATTGCCAGCAGGGTGAAGAAGCCGAATGCCAACCCAAGCAGCAGAAAGACGATGATCGCCTTTGCTTCGCCCAGGCCATATGACGCCTGAGCCTTCCTGTACGCGATTTCGGCTTCAAGGAGGGTTTGCCCGTCATCGATCAGGGCTTTGATGGCCGCACCGATCCCTGCCTCAGACGGGGAGGGATCAGGCGTCCAGGTTGAATTGTGCTCGCTCATCGGATCAATGCCGCCGCGTTCAGCGCGGTCAGTCGTCCGATCCCCCCGACAGCAATCGCGCGATGGCAAAGCCGGCCACCGCGGCAACACCGATTGCCACGCCCGGGCTCTTGCGCACGAATTCCTTCACGTCTTCGCCAAGCTCGCCAAGGTCCTTGGCTTCGAGCTTTGCCGCGGTCTCCTGGATCGAACGCGCTGCGCTGCGAGCATAGTCGCCGTACTGCACACCCAGCTTTTCGTCGATCGTGGTCGCAGTGTCGGAGATGGTCTTGCCCAACGCGCCGAGTGCGTCGCTGGCCCGGGCCTTGCCTTCTACGGCAAGGGCAGCGCCCTTTTCCTTTGCCTGCCCCGCGTAAACCTTGGCTTCGTCGACCCAGTCTGCGGTCGTGCCGCTGACCTTGGCCTTGTAGGCAGCACCCTTTTCCATCGCCTCACCCTTGAGAGCTTCGGCGCCAGCCTTTGCCTCCTCGATAGCCTTGGAAAAGCGGCCCTTTGCAGTATCTGCGGCGCTTTCGTTGGTGTCAGCTACAGTGGCGACCACATTCTCTGCCGCCTTCGAAGCGCGCTTCTTGGGGGCGTCAGCGGGGGTCATTGTGGTGTCGGCCATGTTTGTTTCCCTTCGGCAGTTCGCACGGGTGCTAGACCCTCGATATGGGCGGTCTTGTCCATCTTGCTAGACCCTTGCAGCGGAATGCAAGAGCCTTGGCGCACAAGACCGGCCCGGATAGGCATGTTGCACTGCAAACGCGGCTTGCTTGCCACGGTTCCAGCCGATAGGAGCCGCGGCAACCTTGGCGCTCAATTCTCGCCGAACTGCAGGGAGCAGATAATGACCGCGATCATCGACATCCATGCGCGTGAAATTCTCGACAGCCGTGGCAATCCCACCGTTGAAGTCGACGTCCTTCTCGAAGACGGAAGCTTTGGCCGCGCTGCTGTTCCCTCAGGTGCATCAACAGGCGCCCACGAAGCAGTCGAACTGCGCGATGGCGACAAGGCCCGCTATCTGGGCAAGGGTGTGACCAAGGCCGTCACTGCGGTCAACTCCGACATCGCGGAATGCATCCTCGGCATGGACGCTGAAGATCAGCGGGACATCGATCTCGCCATGATCGAGCTCGATGGGACTGAAAACAAGGGCCGCCTGGGCGCGAACGCGATCCTTGGCACCAGCCTCGCAGTTGCCAAGGCAGCGGCGGACGCCCGCGGACTGCCGCTTTACAGCTATGTCGGGGGCGTGGCTGCTCATGTTCTCCCGGTACCGATGATGAACATCATCAACGGCGGTGAGCACGCCGACAACCCTATCGATTTCCAGGAATTCATGATCATGCCCGTCGGCGCGCCGTCGCTGGCCGAAGCCGTGCGTTGGGGGGCGGAAGTGTTCCACACCCTCAAGAAGGGTCTTCACGAAAAGGGCCTCGCAACGGCGGTCGGAGACGAGGGCGGGTTCGCTCCGAACCTTGCCAGCACGCGCGACGCACTCGACTTCGTGATGGCGTCCATCGAGAAGGCGGGCTTCAAGCCCGGTGAAGACATGATGCTCGCGCTCGATTGCGCCGCAACGGAATTCTTCAAGAACGGCAAGTACGAAATCAGCGGAGAAGGCCTTTCGCTCTCGCCCGATGCCATGGCTGACTATCTCGCCGCGCTCTGCGACGCCTATCCGATCATCTCGATCGAAGACGGTATGAGCGAAGACGATTTCGAAGGCTGGGCAGCGCTGACTGCGAAGGTTGGCAAGCGCGTGCAGCTTGTGGGAGACGATCTCTTCGTGACCAATCCCAAACGTCTCGAGATGGGCATCGGAAAGGGCTTGGCAAACTCGCTGCTGGTCAAGGTGAATCAGATCGGCTCGCTTACCGAGACGCTCGAGGCCGTGTCGATCGCGCAGCGCAATGGCTACACCGCAGTCATGTCGCACCGTTCGGGCGAAACCGAAGATGCGACCATCGCTGACCTGGCGGTTGCCACCAATTGCGGCCAGATCAAGACCGGCTCTCTCGCCCGCTCCGATCGTCTCGCCAAGTACAACCAGCTCATCCGCATTGAAGAAGAGCTGGGTGTATCGGCGCGTTACGCCGGCAAGGCTGCCTTCGGTCGGCTTGGTGCCTGATCTTCGTAATACCTGAATTTGCGTTCGGAGGGGCAGCCTCAATCTGAAGGCGGTCCCTCTCACACAGTTTAATGCGCTATTCTCAGTGAGCGCTTCACGATTTCCTCTTCGCTCTGCAGATCACCGGCGATATTCGAAAAGTAGGCCACCATTTTTTCGTAGCCATCGCTCGACAGCCGGACGAACACGCGGCGGGCGTCGGTCGCATCGGCTTCACGGACGATCAGGCCCTTGTCTTCAAGCACCGTCAACCAGCGCAATGCGGTGGTGGCTGGCACTGCCGCCCCGATGCATGCGCTGGTGACCGGCAGTCGCTTGCGTTCTTTCGCGGCGATAAAAAGGTCCAGCAGGATGTCCCAGGCTGGCTCTCCAAATAGGGTCGCGTCTGCGAAAATGTCCAACCGCCGGCGCCTGTCGCGATAGGCGGTTCTGGCGACTTCGGCCCAGACGTGGCTATCCTTCGGGATGGTGATGGCTTCCCGGTCGATCTGCAGTTCACCTTCGTTCAATTCCATTTCATGGGCCATCGCGAGCAATTCATTGGCGACGGAAATGAGTCGCCTGGCCCGTGACCTCACCTGTTCCCTGCCCATCCCATCACCCCTACTGTGCGCCCGCAAAGCGCTTCACGGGACCAGTCCGCCATCAGCCTTGTTAGCTTTGCGAAATTGGCAGGAGTGCGTGACGCAGCCATTCGGCGTTCCACTTAGGGCTGGCTCGTAGTCCTTGGGGTATGGCCAAAAGAAATCCGCAAATTTCAATTATATGATGCAATGATGACGTGTTGTATTCATCCGTAGTTGAACCAGAATGGAGCAGGTTCAATGCTCACCGGACGACAGTCTACGTTTTGGTGAGATCAGGTAGCACCAAACTCCCCAGGCATTTATGAGCAGCAATGCGCCGTTCTGTATTACGAGCGAACCTGAATTGCTCCTCAACCCCGCCACGATCCACGTGATTGCCACCGCCATGAACAGGACGAATCCCCACCCCGTCCAACGACGCCCCAGGTCTGCCGCTACGAGACTCGCCGCGACAATTGTACCCAGGGCTGCAAACCATTCGAGTGGGCCATCCACATCGCTGTCCTTTCTCCATGTGTCGTTCTGCCAAAACTGCGGACGATGGAGCGTTCCCTCGCACTGATTTAATCGGTCATTTGAATCGCCCTTCCAAAGTATGGCAGTCTCTGTCAGCCTGCATTCGGGAGAACGAGATGGCTGATTTTCCGACGCGCGCCGACGAGGTCGACGTTGCATGGCTTGAAGTGCAACTTGCCAAGGCCGGTGTGCTGGGTGACGCGCGGATTGCTGATATCGAATGGCAGGCAATCGGTACGGGGCAGGTGGGCGATACCGCACGGTTCACTTTGCGATACACCAACAATGCACCTCAGGCTCCAGCAACTGTCGCTGCAAAGTTCCCCTCAAGCGATGCTACCAGTCGCCAGACCGCGGCCCTGTTCTCGCTCTATTCACGTGAAGTCATGTTCTACCGGGAAGTGGCATCTCTGACACAGATGCGGGTACCGCAGGTCTATGCTGCCATGCTCGACGACAACGGTTGCGATTTCGTGCTGCTGTTCGAAGATCTTGGTCCCTGTAGTGCCGGAAACCAGCTGGCGGGATGTACCTTGCCTCAGGCGCAAGCAGCCATGCGCCAAGCTGCAGCCCTGCATGCGCCCACGATGGACCATCCCGTGCTCGACGCTGCATGGCTGCAGCCCGACCCGCAAGCGAGCCAGACGTTGCGGGACCTGTACCCGCAAGCCCAGGCAATCTTTCGGGATCGCTATGCCGATGCCCTGGAGCCCGATCTCATGGGGGTCTGCGAGGCGTTGAACGAGAATCTCGACCTGTGGTTCGATCGGAAACATTCACGCCGGTCCTTCCTCCACGGAGATTTTCGGCTCGACAACATGCTATTCGGGATCATGGGAGGTCAGCAGCCCATTGCCTTGGTGGATTGGCAGACGGCGGCGGCAGGATGCGGCTTGACCGACGTCGGGTACTTCCTTGGCTGCGGCATCGGCTCGGAATTGCGCCGCCCGAACGAACGGGCGTTGCTCGACATCTACTGCGCTGAAATGACCCGTCTGGGCGCGCCACATACTCTAGACGATGTCTGGGACGACTATCGCATTGGAGCGCTCCACGGTGTTTCTACCGCCGTTTTCAGTGCCGCTTTCGTGGTGCGCACGGACCGTGGTGATGCCAATTTCCTGTCGATGGCTCGCGGTGCCTGCGAACTTGCGCTTGAACATGACAGTCTCGGGGCGCTGAAGCGCCGGATGGAGCTTGCCTGATGTTGACCAAGGGAGACGACTATCCGCTGCACCAGACCCCGGAACCGATTGCCTATGCCGGTACGGACCGTAACTTCTACGATCGATACTTCTTTAATGGCTATGCACCCGACGGCTCCGGGTTCTTTGCGGTTGCACTCGGCATCTACCCGCATCTGAACGTCGCTGATGCCCATTTCTCCTGCATTCGAGAGGGAGTTCAGTACAACCTCCATGCCTCGCGCGAACTGAACATGGAGCGGTTCGATCTGGTGGTCGGGCCCATCAGCATTGAGATTATCGAACCCCTGAACGTCCTTCGGGTACGAGTGCGCGGGGAAGGGCTGGCGGCGGACCTCACTTTCACCGGCCGCGCTTTTCCGATTGAAGAGCCACGGTTCATCCATCGTATCGGCCCGCGGACGTTCATGGACTACACCCGCCTGACGCAGAACGGCCGCTACACGGGGTGGATCGAAG
The DNA here is from genome assembly GCF_058793515.1 of Novosphingobium sp. GW835-FHT14H07. NCBI lineage: Bacteria > Pseudomonadati > Pseudomonadota > Alphaproteobacteria > Sphingomonadales > Sphingomonadaceae > Novosphingobium > Novosphingobium sp. GW835-FHT14H07. The sequence continues at coordinate 7,444 of NZ_JBXAFX010000008.1, read as the reverse complement.
TCGATGGCGAAAGAATTGATCTGGCCACCGGAACTTGCGGCACCCGTGACCGCAGTTGGGGTGTGCGTCCCGTCGGCGCGTCCGACGCTCAGCCTCACGGGCATGGCGTGGTCTCATCCTTCTTCTGGCAATGGACGCCGGTTAATCTGCCAAATCGCAGCCTGTTTTTCCACATCAACGCTGATCGCCATGGTGCGCCGTGGAACACTCGCGCCGTGATCGCACCGGACGGTGGCGAAACGGAATCGTTCTTCGAAACCCCCGCCGCAGCCATGGTCTCCCCGATGCAGCCGGGCACACGGTGGCCCGCTGGCGGGACGCTGACCATCCAGCGGCCCGAAGGTTCGTTGGCGTTGACGTTTGAACCGCTCGTGAGATTTCAGATGAGGGGGCTTGGCTACACCAGTCCCAAGTGGGGGCATGGCCTTTATCATGGGCCGCTCGCCGTCGAGCGCGAGGACTTTGTCCTGGCTGACCTCGACCCGATGGCTCCAACGCTCGACAATCTCCACGTCCAGATCATCTCTCGCGTGTCCACCAGCGATGACGAGACCGGCATCGGTGGTTTCGAGCAGCTTGTTATCGGCCCATATGGCCCGTGGGGCCTCGCTGAATACTTCGATGCCGGTGTGTAGCCCCGCAAAGGCTGTCGGCGTGCTTGCTATGGTCGCGATCGGCCTCGTTGTCGGTGCTGCATCGGCGATCATTGCGCTGAAGCACGTCGGCATGGGAAGCGAGGAGTACAGCGGCTGGAGTGGCAGCCGCGTAACCGGATCGGCCGAGGCGGGGCCCTTGCTGCGTGCCAGAGTGGCGCTGACAGGACTGCTGGCGCTCAACCGCAGCCAGGCAATCTATTTCACCCGCAAGGTCGATGATCTTGGCGAACCCCTGCGAGAGGACTGCCATTACCGGCTGGTCGGCGGGCCGTTGCCGGGGAAGTGGTGGTCAATCACCGCATATGCCTCTGACGACTACCTTCCGCAGAACAAGGACGACGCGCTTTCTGTCGACGCCTCGGAAGTCACGCCGGACCAGCGTGGCATCTGGGAGGCGGAAGTCGGCCCGTCGGCCAATCCGGCCATGCCGTGGCTGTCAACCAGGCAAGCGGGCGAGTTCGACCTGACGCTGCGAATCTACAATCCTGCTTCGCAAGCACAGCGGGATTTTGCTTCGATCGCATTCCCGAAGGTCGAGCGCATTTCGTGCGGAGAAAGCCGGTGAGGGGCCGGGTGCTATATGGCGTTGCCTTCATCGCGGCAGTGGCTGTCGGTCACATGGCAACGATATTGGCAGCGCCTCAAGTCATAATGCACATCGCGATGCGGAGGCTCTCCGGCGACGGAGAAAGCGTAAACGTCTTCCGCTTCGCAGATCGCACGACCGCAGCTTCCCGGCAGATCGTTCGTCCGTCGCCAGACCTTGCCTACGCCAGTTGCGTCTATGACTTGTCTGCCGGCCCGATACTTGTCGATGTCCCGCCCAGCCCAAACAAGGGCTACGTTTCGGTATCGGTCTTCGCGGCGAATACCGACAACGTAGCGGTGATGGATTCACTGCGCAGCCCGGACGGTATCCGCTTTATCCTTCAGAAGAAAGGTAGGCTGGTTCAGTCTCGCGATCTGCCGGTCATCTACACGCCAACGGAGCGAGGCATCATTCTCGATCGTAGGCTGGCGCCTACGCAGAAGGAATTTGATCAGGCCGACAAGGCGCGCCGCGATGATCGCTGCGCGCCGGTTGGCTGATAGGTCAGGCCCAGCGTTCGCGAAGTGCAAGCAGGGCGAGTGCAGCCTTCGCTGCTTCGCCACCCTTGTCCTTCTGCGCAGGATCGGCGCGCACGATGGCCTGCGCTTCGTTCTCGACGGTAAGGATACCGTTGCCGATAGCGACGCCATCCATTGTCAGCGCCATGATGCCGCGTGCGCTTTCCCCGGCTACGATCTCGAAGTGATAGGTTTCGCCCCGAATGACCACACCGATGGCGACGTAGCCGTCGAAATCGCCTGACTCATCTGCGAGGGCAATGGCGCCGGGAATCTCGAGGGCGCCGGGTACAGTGAGCACTTCCACCTTGTGGCCTGCTTCCATTAAAGCGGCCGTGGCACCGGCGATCAGCATGTCGTTGAGGTGGTCGTAAAACCTGGCTTCGACGATCAGAAACTTGGCCATTGGAACTTGATCCTTCAGTGATTGCACATCCGCAGGGCGCGTTTGCGCCCGCCATAGTGCGAGCTTGGCCGGTAGGCCATGGGCGAGATTGTTCGGCCGCTGATTCTTGCAACCGATTCGCTTGGTGAGGGGAAATAGCGATCTAATTCAGCATATGCACACTATAATGTCGCATCATGCATAGATTTCCCCATTACGATGTCATGCATTTTCATGCAAACCTTGCCAGAATGGTCTCTTCTGCAACGGCATTCCCCTACGGAAACCCGCACTTTTAATTATCCGGTTGACAAAGAATTGCTGAAGTTATGTCCTGTCTCCAGGTCACCCGCGGTTAATGACGGGGGCCGCTGGAGAGAGAGGTCTGACTATGAGGGGCAAGCTTTCCCTGCTTGCGGGCGTGTGCGCCGCAGCCGTCGCTACACCGGTTTTCGCCCAGAGTGCGCCGCAATCCGCCGATGAAGGCATTGGTTTGCAGGAAATCATCGTTACTGCGCAGCGCCAGGCCCAGTCACTGCAGGACGTGCCGATCGCGGTCTCTGCATTCTCGGCAGAAAACCTGACTAAACAGCAGATCCAGAACTCGACTGACCTGCAGCTTTCGCTGCCAAACGTGACATTCACGAAGACGAACTTCACGTCCTCCAGCTTTACCATCCGCGGTATCGGTGACTTGTGCGTTGGCGTCTCCTGCGACGCCGCGACTGGCATCCATCTCAATGACATGCCGATGGTTTCCAGCCGACTTTTCGAAACCGAATTCTTCGATCTCGAGCGTATCGAGGTGCTTCGCGGGCCCCAGGGGACGCTGTTCGGGCGAAATGCGACATCGGGCGTGGTCAACATCATTACAGCGAAGCCCGACCTGTCAGGCTTCGGTGCTGCAGGCGAGGCTGACTACGGAAAATATAACTCTGTCCGGCTGAAAGGTATGGTTAACGTCCCACTGGGCGAGACGCTGGGCGTCCGCGTGGCGGGCATGTATAATCGTCGTGACGGCTATACCTACAACATCGGCACAAACAGCCGTATCGACGGTCGCGACATGTACGCATTCCGTGGTTCGCTCCGCTGGGAGCCAAGCCCCGATACAACCATCGATCTTTCGGCATACTATTTCCGCGAAAACGACAATCGCAGCCGCATCCAGAAGCAGCTTTGTCATCGTGATCCGACCGGGGTTCTGGGGTGCTTGCCCGACAAACTTGCAAACGAGACGACAAACGCAGACTCGACCCTCGCCTCGCTGCTCTCTTCGCGGGAATTCCTTGGCATTGCCGTTTCACCAGCGTTTGCTGCGCTTGGCCTCGGCAGCATCTACAGCAACGACGGTGACGCCAATACCGGTGTGGTTAACCCGGCAGACGTCCGTACTGTCGACATCGATTACCTGCCGACCTATTTCGCGCAGGAAGAAGTCTACCAGGGCAAGCTGCAGCAAAGCCTTGGCACCGGCCTGACGCTGAACGTCACGGCAGGGTTCTCGCGAAATACGGTCCGCAGCCGTTCTGACTACAACCTCGCCACGCAGCGCAGCCTGGTCGGTAACCCAGGTCTGGCCGCTCTAGCTGCATTCGCACAAAGCCCGACGCTGGGCTTTGCCTTCGCCCCGATTGCGGCAAGGCTTATCCCCAACGGTCCCACCGGAAAGATCTGTCAGTCCGACATCGATCCGAACAACGTCGGCGTCTATGGTGCTGGCAACAAGGCAGTCTGCGCCAACACGTCGCTTGATTTCGACGAGTCCGGACAGGAATACAAGCAGTACGCTGCCGAGGCGCACATTGACTCCGATTTTGACGGGATGTTCAACTTCCTGATCGGCGCAAATTACCTGCGTGGCATCACGACGAACAACAATTACTACGTCAATTCATTCGGTCTCGATTATGCGGCGGGCCTTCTCGGCGCGGCGGCAGCAGCAACTGGTGCATTCGGTCCCCAAGCTGTATTCCGTCCTTCGCCCTTCTTCCGCAATAACACGGCGCGGGGTACGCTCGACAGCTACGGCATCTTCGGTGAGACCTACTTCAAGTTCAATGACCAGGTTAAGCTGACGCTTGGCCTGCGTTATAATCACGACAAGAAGTTCACCCGGGCACGCACCACCTTGCTCAGCAATGGCCTGTCGAGTGAGTTCGCTGGCGGTGGTGCAATCTACGCTCCCGTGGGGGCACAAGCGCTCGAAAATGCCTTGAACTATGCAACGGCTGGCGACTTCGACAAGGGTACTGCTGGCGTGCAGGCATTCCAGGAACGCTCGGTCAGCTTTGGCAGATTCACCGGCCGTGCGGTGCTCGATTACCAGATCAGCCCGGACAACCTGATTTACCTGTCATACTCGCGCGGTTACAAGTCAGGCGGTATCAACCCGCCGCTTTCGGTCGGCTCGGTCAATGACTCGTTCAAGCCGGAATCGGTCGATTCCTTTGAAATCGGGTCGAAGAACCGCTTTGGCGCCCTGCAACTGAACCTCTCGGCGTTCTACTATCGCTACAAGGATCTGCAGCTCAGCCGCATCACCGCGCGTACTTCGGTCAACGACAACATTGACGCGAATATCTATGGCGTTGAAGCAGAAGCAATCATGGCTCCGACGCGGAACCTGCTGGTCAACCTGTCGGCCAGCTATCTCAAGACCAAGGTGGTAGGCGATCAATTCTTCGTCGATACCCGTGACGTGTCGGCGGGGCGCTCGGACACCGTGATCATCAAGGACATCACGCTTGGTTCGAACTGCGCCGTAACCGGCGTCAGCGCTGCGGCGGCAAATGGCTTCGTAAACGCCATCAACGCCGGTGTCGGCCTGCGTCCGACCACCCCGATTCCCGGCACGAACACCACTGGCGCGTTCTCTATCTGCGGTGCGCTTGCAGCGCAGGCGGCTGGCGCCGCTGGTGCCGCCTTCGGTGGCATCCGGGTCAGTTCGGGCATCGAAAAGAACGTCCGGGGCAACGAACTGCCGCAGGCGCCGGAGTTCAAGTGGTCGGCTGGTATCCAGTACACCATCGAGATGGGCGACATGTCGATCGTACCGCGTTTCGACATCAACTACACCGGTGAAAGCTACGGCACGATCTTCAATGGCAACATCAACCGGATCAAGGGCTACGAGGTCATGAACGCCCAGATCCAGCTGAACGGCCGCGATGATCGCTGGTACCTGCGTGGCTACATCCAGAATATCACCAATAACAACGCAACGACCGGTCTGTACGTGACGGACCAGTCTTCGGGGCTGTTCACCAACATCTTCACGCTGGAGCCGCGCCGCTACGGTGTGGCTGCCGGCTTCAAGTTCTGACCTTCGACGTCGAACCAGACGCGAAAACCTTGCGCCGGAGCCTTCGGGTTCCGGCGCTTTTTATGGCAAGTCAGTCGAACGCCGCCTGAGGGACCCCGCTGCCGTCGTACACCGGTTGCTTCTGGACCACGCGATACTTGTCGACCTCTGCACCGGTCATGCCGGCCTCTGCAAGGTAGCCGGCCATGGCGCGGTAAAGTGGCCCTTCGAGATGTTCGGCCAGCGCCTCGATGCTGTCCCATTCCTCAAACACCCAGATACGGTCAGGCTTGAGCGGATCGGCATTCCAGACATAGTGGATGCATCCGCGCTCCTCGTACGTCGGCAGTATGAATTGCGCGCCACCGCGAACAATCGCTGCCGCATCCTTGCCTTCAAAGTCGATCCATCCCCACAGTGTCACCCTCTCCACGCCTGCTCTCCTTGTTCGTGATGACAAGAAGCTAGGCGCGCATACGCCAAGGCGGAATTGGCGTTTCCATCAGGTCTGGCTGATTGGGAGGTGGTGGACGCACTAGGGCTCGAACCTAGGACCCGCTGATTAAGAGCCATGATCAGAGGGTCCTAGCATGTCCGCATGTGTCCGAAAATGGCGGAAATCTGCGATTCATAGTCCGTATTGTTCTTGAAATGTTCGCCAGTATCCACTACAAAAAGCTACCTAAGGTAGCAGGTACATATGGCGAACAAAGTAGGTTTGACGGACGCTAAGATCGCAGGACTGAAGGCGCCGGCTGCGGGTCAGATTGAGCTCGCCGATGGTATCGTCCCCGGCCTTAGGCTCCGCATGGGTGCCAGTGGTATCAAGACGTACATTCTGCGCAAGCGGGTTCAGGGCAAGTGGTTGAATGTGACGATCGGACGCCATGGTCCGAGTTTCACCCTGGCGCACGCCCGCAAGAAGGCGCGCGATCTGCTTGTCGATGTCGAGCAGGGCAAGAGCATCGCCAGAAAAGCGGGCGCAAAAAGGAAGGGATCAAAAGGCGTCGGGACAGTCGCGGAGCTCTACGAGACGTACCTTGCTCAGCAGATCGAGGGCAAAAAACGGAGCGCGAGGGAGTTCGATCGGGTCTTCCGAAAGTATATTGAGCCCGAGATTGGAGACCGGCTCGCGGACTCCATTACCCGAAGTGACGTGAGCCGCTTCGTTGAGAAGATTGCGTTCGAGCGGGGCAAGGAAACCCTGACGATGGCGCGCATCGTGTATCGCCATCTTTCGACCTTCTACACGTGGGCGCTCACCAGACTTGAGCACATGCCAGCCAACCCCTGCCGGGATGCGTGGCGCCCGAAGCGGAATGAACCTCGAGATCGTGTACTGAGCGACCGCGAGCTAGCGGCACTATGGCAGTCTGCCGTCGAGGATGGCTATCCATTCGGTCATCTTGTGCAGATGCTTGTCCTTACGGCTCAGCGCCGGGGCGAGGTGCTCGATGCAGCGTGCGACGAGTTCGATTTCAAGGCGAAAGTCTGGACAGTTCCGGGCGACCGAGCGAAAAACGGCAAGGCGAATGTGGTGCCGCTATCTGCGCAGGCCCTGGCAGTCATCACCGAGATATTCATGGCGGCTGGCATCGACCCCGACGAGGCCCACAAGCAATCCCAGATCCTGTTGGCATCGAAGGTCACCAATACGAACAGCGTCAGCGGACTATCGAAGGCGTGGAAGCGGATCAGGGCAAGCGTGGACGAGAAGCTCGGTTATGAGGCCGGTCACTTCACAATGCATGATATTCGACGGACGGTGGCAACCGGTCTCCAGCGTCTTGGCATACCCTTGGTGGTTTCTGAGGCGGTCCTCAATCACCAGTCAGGATCAGCTATGGCTGGCGTCGCTGGGGTCTATCACCGTCACCAGTATACCAACGAGAAACGCGAGGCGCTGGCGTTGTGGTGCACAGCGACATCGCAGTTGAAGGGTCAGCGACATCGTAGATGACGTGTGGGGGGAAGCGGAGGCCGGGCGTAGCC